>JALSOY010000207.1 GCA_026986235.1 Caldifarciminota bacterium | reverse complement strand
CGAGTGCTGCCTTTATGCATGGTGCGAGGCCGTATTTTTGAAATACTTCGTTTATCCTCCAGAGTTTTTTCTGGAGCTCAATCGCCTCGTCCCATTTTCTCTGGCGTGCGAGATTGTAAAGTCTTACGGCCTGTTGGGGAATGACGCACGCAGGGCCGGCCATCCAGCCCACACCACCAAACATCATTACTGAAAGTGGGATACTTGCAGATGCACTGAATATTTTTATTCGGTTTCCCAGACGATTCATGATAGTCAGCAGTTTTCCAGTGTTGCCAGATGCGTCTTTCAAATACTCTATGTTCGGGATCTTTGCCAGTTTTTCAATTACATTTACACTCAGATCCGTTCTTGAAAATCTGGGATTGTTGTAAATCACGAGTGGCAAATTCACTGATTCGGCAATGGTTTTAAAATAATCCACGATCTGATCTTCACTTAGTGGAAAATAGGTGTCGAGAATGGCAAGGATGCCATCAACCCCGATTTTTTCAAATTTCTTTGCCTGTTTTGCTGCCTCAAGGGACGATGCGTGGGAAACCCCTGCGATCACAGGCACACGGCCCCCGCTTGCCTCGACGGCCACTTTCACGATTTCTTTTTTCTGCTCCCAGCTGAGGTAGGCAAATTCTCCCGTGCTGCCGAGTACCGTTATCCCGTGAACACCTGTTCCCACGAGATGGTCTATAAAATTTTCTAAAACACCTCTTTTGACATTACCTTCATGATCCACTGGTGAAACCAGATAGGGGAATATTCCTTCGAAATCACCCATAACTCACCTCACTTTTTTGTAAAAAATGAATTCGGTTATCCCCTGAACCACATAATCTTTAATCTCCCCGACTTTTATGTATCCGAGGCCCCTATAAAATTTTTGTGCTTCTGTGTTGAAATCGGATACGAGGAGGAAAATTGAATCAACATTCCTGGTTTCTGCAAACTCCATGAGTCTTCGGCCAATCCCTCTGTTTCTGAATTTCTTCTTAACCCCAATGAGTTCCACATATCCACTTCTGTCAAATGCACCATTTTGAACGAACCAGAGAAATCCTGCAATTTCCCCGTTTAACTCGGCAACGAAAATTTCGGCGCCATTTTCAAGTCCTTTAAAAAATCTCGATCTCGCTTTTTCAAAGTCGAGTCCGTACCTCTGCCATAGCCCGGTTTCCGCTACAATGCGGGCAACTTCGTCAACATCACTTTTAATCATTCTTCTTATGGTCATTGTGGAAAATTATAAGTTTAACTACCTGAAATTTCTTAATTCCGATGGGTATTACATGCCCATATACCAGGCAGAGAGGTATGAGTTCCGGGATTTATGTGATTGAGAGCGTAAAACTTGACTGAAAATTGATGCAGCTTCCGTTGATTTTGAGCTGACATTATTTGAAGATGAGAGGAAACATGAGCTTTACCTTCCGGATTCGGTCATATTTATCCAGTCGTTTTTATTCCATTTTGATGAAAAAAGTTTTGAGGAGGTTTTCCGCTTACGCCGGAGAAGGTGTTGAAGGACTTACCGCCGAGAATCGAACAGGTTGTCCTGCTGGATATGGAAAAGAAGTAGAGGGCACTTTACAACAGAGTGCTCTCTTTAATAAGAAGGGAATGCAAAAGGACCGGGAGAGGTTAACGGACGACCAATTCAGATTCACAGATATGTCTCGCTGATTGAAGAAAAGTTTACAAAGGAGAGCGTTAAGCTTGAGAGGAAGAGGGAGCTTGCAAAAATTGTTATACCGGACGATAGTTCACTTCTGAAAAAACTGACCCCTGATAAGATAGAGGAGATTTTCTCAGCTTAAAAGGCTCCTGGAGGGTCCACTGGTAAAAAATTTTACAATGTAAAAAAATTACCCATCTATAAATCCCGTGCATCCTCGGAACATGGGGAAAACAGGGCATTTTTATGTTTAGAGTTTTTGGAAGTTAAATTGCAATAATATCAGGTAGCTTCCTGGGGCGGAGGAGCAAGGAGGGGGTGAGAATAATCATAGCCATCCAGATACTTTCACATAAGATGTCTCTATTCCTGGGAAGGGGACCTCACGAATCCAACTCCAGTAACCTACGGCCTTAAATCCAGACATCCAGTATCTCCGCAATACCAGCCCTGCCCTCTCGATACTTCACTCTAAGGGGTTTTGAAAACTTTACTGGATTTCTTAAAATCCAGGCGTAAAGAGGAATATTACCGCGGCCATACTGTTTGAGGAATCCTCCCCCGTGGTGTTTTTCCTGATGTTTCATGAGTTCTTTGAGGGTGAAGGGCCCAAGAAACCCGGTGATTTCAACGGTTCCAAGAAGCACATCTCTATCTCCGTCAATGACACCCACGACTCCTGATACATAAGGTGGGATTTTCCTAATCTCCCATGTCTTTTTACCATCTACAATGAGTGAGGCAAATTTTCCTTTAACAACGAGGCCTGTTCTCAATTCGGGGATCATTCTATAATTTTATCCCATGCAGAAATATCTTTCAAAACTACCGGAGGATTTAAGGGGGAAGTTAAAGGAATTTCTGTTTGAAGCTGTGTACGATGCCGGTGCCACAGGACACCGCAGGGTAATAACCCTCGCTCTGGATACCCACAAAAAGTTCACTTACGCAGCTTACCTCCTGATGGCCTTTCACCACCTTGTAGAGGGGAAAAAACGAGTACTTTACGCCTATGAAGATAGGGAGAGTTCTTTCTGGAGGTTCATGAGAGTGATAAAGAGACACAGGCCCAGGAAACTTTACATAAACGCAGTTCCTCTCGATAAAGTGAGGCGTGTTCTGGGTGAAACATACGACGCCGCTGTACTTGATTTTACCTATACGCTTTTTCCAAACGACCTCGGAATTGTAATCGATACGGTAAAAGGCGGTGGAATCATCTTTATCCTTCTGGATTCTCCTGAAACCTGGTTATCAAAGACTTTGAAACACCATTTCGAGCTCGCCTCTCTTCCTTATACAGAGCTTGATGTCAAACCAACATTTGAAAAATACTTCCTCAATTCCCTTAAGGTGACGAATGGATTCTACTTTTTAAGCAGGAAAGAAGCAATTTCCAATAGAGCAAAAGAGCTACCTCCCCAGCCCGGGATAGTAAAAGTACCTGAAGATACGAAGCTGGATGAGCGTATTTTTCGACTCTGTTTAACCCGGGATCAGGTGGAGACACTAAAGTCTCTTGAGGAATTCTATTTTTCTAACGAGAGGGCATTTGTTGTGACGGCAAATCGTGGACGCGGAAAATCTGCGGCTGTGGGACTATTTGTTGGGGGACTTGTAGATTACCTGAATTACGGAAGAATGAAAATCGGGGTTACCGCTCCCTCTTTTGAGGGCTCAAAGACACTCTTTGAATTCATAAAATATGCCATGGTCACGCTGGGTGAACCTCCTGAGTGGAAGGGAAGCATCTTAAAGAGGAAAAATTTCGAAGTGAGATTCTACTCTCCCATCGAGATAACATACGAGAAATTCGACCTTGTCGTCGTTGACGAAGCCTCAGGAATTCCTGTACCAATGCTACATAGAATACTGGAGACTTCTGAGAAGGCCATTTTTTCAACCACCATTCATGGATACGAAGGAGCAGGGAGGGGTTTCAACATCAGGTTTTTGAAAAAGCTCAGAGAGGATAAGATTTCTGTGGGTGTTTCAGAACTGAAGACACCGGTACGATACAGGGAGGGTGATCCGGTGGAGAGGTGGCTTTATGACCTCCTGCTGCTGGATGCAGAGCCGGAAAGGGTTGAAGAGGTTAATCTTAAAGATCATCAGTTTGTGGAATTTCAGCGTGATAAGATGTTTTTTGAAGAAAGGGACACACTGAGGAAATACATTGGAATCTACATCCTTGCCCACTACAGAAATGAGCCGA
Organism: Caldifarciminota bacterium; assembly: GCA_026986235.1. Taxonomy (GTDB): domain Bacteria; phylum Hydrothermota; class Hydrothermia; order B15-G9; family WFZT01; genus WFZT01. The sequence goes on along the minus strand of JALSOY010000207.1, from coordinate 4,720 downwards.
ACGACATACTGATGCTGGCAGATGCGCCACATGTCCACGCTGCTTCTTTGAAAGTTGAAGACAGGTTAATGTCTTCCCTGCTCCTTGCAGAAGAGGGTGGCCTTCCCCATGATATTTGCAGGGATTTAACAGAAAAACCCCATCTCCACCTGGAGATCAACGGTCATGTTATTCCATCGGTAATTGCAAGGTATTACGGAAATACTCTTTTCCCGTGCTTCAGAGGCCTCAGGGTTGTGAGAATAGCAGTTCATCCCGCGTTCTTTGACAGAGGGATTGGATCTGCCTCGTTAAAAGAGCTTGAAAAACACTACAGCAGTGACTTTGACTGGTTTGGGGCGAGCTTTGGTGCCACGCCAGAACTTTTAAATTTCTGGTTTAGAAACGGTTATATCCCTGTTTACATTTCACCTGTAAGAAACGCCGTAAGCGGGGAATACAGCGTCGCTTATGTAAAGCCAAACAACGAAAAAGTCAGAGACCACCTCGTTAGATTCAACGAAACACTGATAAGGAGACTCGTTGAACTCAAGGACACCAACTACCTGGATGTTGAACCGGGATTGTTCCTCACAATTATCAAGCACAGAATATCCCGGATGGATGAGAATAAGGAAATTAGCGAAGATGAAATTGAAAGAGTTAAACTCTTCAGAAAGGAAGTTATACCCTGGGGATATGTCAGGGATATTGCGAGAAAGCTTGCCAGATTGTACTTCCTTAACCTCGATCCCGGGTTAAGTCAGCTGGACGAACTCATCATTCTGGAAAACTTTATACATCTGAAGGATCTTGGAAAAATTTCAAAGGAACAGGGTGTGGAGTACAGATCTCTGGTGATAAGATCACATGAACTATTTAACATCCTTTTTGATCATTATTATCCGGGAATCGTGCCACCACGCAGAATTCCAGTGGGAGATTCATCTTAAACTCCCGGTTATTTTCTCAAGGATTTCAGCCTCTTTGATTTTATCATCAAACAGCCACCCTACATTGAGCCAGAATCCTTTTATAGCGAGTGATTGGAATTTGTCGTCTTTTACCTCAACCTCCTCAAATTTCCCCTGTTTTAATCTGTAAAACTCAGCAATATTTTTTTCTGAATCGATGAGCCAGTATTCTTTAACGCCGATCTTTTCGTAGCCGAGAAATTTTTCCACCCTGTCCTCCCTTCTTGAACTCCTTGAAATAATTTCCACCACGACATCAGGGGCACCATCAATTTCGTAATCTTTGATGATACCCTTTCTTTCATTTGAGATAAAGAGTAAGTCAGGCTCAAACGCATTGTATCTATCTATCTTTACGAGAGTTCTTGAACCCAGAACTATACCGAGATCCATGGTGGTTACATACAATCTGAGGATTGAGAAAAGTTTTGCGAATATATATTCGTGTCTGTATGAAGCTGGTGTTTCCATAATTATTTTCCCATTAATGAGGTGTGCCTTGTCATCCTCCTGCAAAATTTCCTTAAATCTCTCGAATGTTATGGGTTCTTTGAGTGTTTTTTGTAACATGTCAATCAAAGTTTAAAAGGAAGTTTTGCGAAATTCAACCTGAAGGGATTGCCTTTCAAGTGGTCAGCTTATTGGAGGGTGTACGATTTCTACTGGAAAAATATCGGGACCTACGGCTGGCACACAGGACACCACCAGGTTCCCCTTTCACCTTCAAATTTCACCTCAATGGGGGTTCCACATCTTGGACAGGGTTTTCCATCTCTCCTGTGTATTTTCATGTGGTCTCTGTATTCAAAGGGTGGGATACCGTTTTCTGAAATGTTTTTCAAAACCTTTATCGCCTCTTTTAGCACTTCCTTTGTGGAATCAGTCAGCCTTTCTATCTCCTGGTCTTTGAGAGTATTTGCCTTTCTGAAGGGATTTATACCAGCTTTCCAGAGGATCTCATCTGCGTAGGCGTTTCCTATTCCAGCCACGACTTTCTGGGTGGTTATGAGTTTTTTTATCCTGTCTTTTGAATTTCTGACGATTGATTTTAGGTACTCCGTATTGAAACCGTCATCCAGGGGCTCAGGTCCCAGGCTTTTGAGTATTCTCAAATTTTCAGGCTTTTTCACAATGAAAAGTTGCATCAGGCCAGCATTTTCCATCTCAAGGATAAAGATATCCGATCCGTTGGAGAAGGAAAATTTCAGGACATAGTCTTCTGCTCTATCCAGGATCCATCCCCGGAGCATGGGATGGAACACGAGTTTAAAACCATTCTGAGCTGTGAATATAAGAATTTTCCCCCTTCTTGACACACTGGAGAGCACGGAGTTTTTAAAAACCTCTGGTGGAAAGTATCTGGTTTTCAAGAATTCAGGTCGTCTCAGGTCAACCCCGGTGATCAGGTTTCCCCGGTACCTGGCGTTTATTGCATCTTTCAGAACTTCGAGGTCTGGAAGTTCAGGCATTCTAATCTTCCAGGATTTTTTCGCTTTCTTTTTTTATTTCTTCAGAGATTATTCTGGATTTTTTGAATGCTGCGTTGATCGCTTTCATCATGGCGGTTCTGACCCTGCTGTCCTCCAGCTCGTATATGCCTTCTATGGTGACACCGCCGGGGGTTACCACCATATCCTTGAGCTCAGCCGGGTGATTTTTACTTGAAAGGAGGAGCCTTGCGGTGCCGATGAAGGTGTGTGCCACCGCCTCCATGGCAAGGTCCCGGGGGAGACCTATCAGGAGACCTCCATAGGTCAGGGCCTCAATTACGGTGTAAAGATACGCAGGGCCACTTCCGGACAGGGCAGTTATGGCGTCAATGTATCTTTCGTCAACTTCCCTGTGTGCACCAAATTTCCCGAAAATTTCAACGGATAGGGATCTACATTCATCACTGACATCAGGGGCGAAGGAGTAAACGGTATAGCTGCTTTGAGCCATAACAGCGATGTTGGTCATCGCTCTTACTATTTTTGCCTGTGGGGCGGCTTTTTTCAACATGGAAATGGGGATGGCTGCGGCAAAAGAGATAACCGGTTTACCTTTGACCTCCTCTTTTATGTTCCTTAAAACCTTTACGACCTGGCCCGGTTTTACTGTGAGGATCACCACATCGGCTTTTAAGGCAGCTTCTTTATTGTCCCTCAAAACAGGTATGGTCCCGTTTATCAGGTTGTCCTTAATTTTCCTCCGTCTCGTGGCGATGACATTGTAGTGGTTGTGGAGTGAGATTGCGATTGCGGAGCCAATTTTCCCGGCTCCTATAATGGCAATGGTTAAATTTCTGGCCCCATGGTCATATCACCTCGGAAATAAATTATGGCGGGGCTGACGAGATTTGAACTCGCGACCTCCGGCGTGACAGGCCGGCGTTCTAACCAGGCTGAACTACAGCCCCGCCAGTGTGATGATTATTTTATCTACCCCACACCCACCTGTCAAGACAGCGCGTGAGGGTGTTCAAAAAGTCCCCCTTCGTAAGAAGGGGGAACTAAAGGGGGATGTCTACCGCTTGAATTCAATCCCCCTGTATCCCCCTTCTCCAAGGGGGATTTTGGGAGGAGGTATCCACCTTCTCCAAGGAGGATTTGGGGAGGAGGTATCCCCCTTCTCCAGCGGGATTTTGAAAGGCAAATATCCCCCTTCACCAGGGGGGATTTTACGAGACAAAAATCCCCCTCCTTCAGAAGGAGGATTAACCGAAAGTCCCCCGTGCACAGAGAGTAATTTACCTTTAAAATTCCAGTATTGTGATTGGCAGGGAGGCGGAAATAACGAGGCTTAAGGACCTGCTCTATGATGTCCCTCTCGTTGGAGCAACTTTTGTTGCGTTAACAGGGGAAAAGGGTATAGGTAAGAGTACCATTCTTAAACACTTCGTCCAGAGTTTGCCCGATTGGGCTGATGGGATCCTGGTAAGGTTTTCTGGCTCCAGAAGAGATTTTTTCATGCAGTTTGTAAGATGTTTGAATCTCAGTGAAACTGCGCCTTCCAGGATATCCGTTAAGCTTCACAACTTCCTTGAAAAGAGGAAAACCCCGTTTGTTCTTGCCATTGACGATGCTGACCTTTCGTCAGGTTTTTTACTGGACTTTTTGGAAAGTTTGAAGACTTACCAGGTCCTTTTAGTCCTTGCTGTGGGTAGTGGCAGTGTGCCTTCATACTTTGAGGTCATCCGGATCAGACCCTGGACGATAGAGGACATGAGGGAATTTTACAGGCAGAGTAAGGGAACGAGTCCTTCGGTTGCGACGATCGTTGAGATGGAAGAGGTTACAGGAGGTAATCCCGGAAAGTGTCAGGATTTTCTTACAGGAGGGTTGAAAAATTTACAGGAAGTAAGTGAAGATGTGGATGACGGTGATCCAGAGAGGTTAAAGAGGAGGGCTTACGAGCTTCAGGCACGGGGAAGGTTTGAGGAGGCGTTGAAGGTGTTTGAGAGATTACTTGACACAGTTGAATCTCCTGAGGAGAGGGAGCGTTTGAAGCTCAGCATAATTGCCAACTGGTCACTGACACCTGAGGAGACGATGAGGGTACTGAATACAATAGAAAAGGATCTGCTTGAGGGGGAAGATGCGTATCAGTTTGAGCTCCTCAGGGCGTATGTTTACTCTCACAGGCTTGAGTTTGAGAGGGCAATAGATGTATTGAACGAATTTCTGGAAGGTGTGAGGTCGGGGGTGTGGTACGCCAATGCGCTTGCTCTCAGGGGAGAGACGAGGTATCATCTTGGGGATATAAGAGGGGCGGAGTTGGACTTCAGG
>JALSOY010000206.1 GCA_026986235.1 Caldifarciminota bacterium | reverse complement strand
GCAAGAATGCCCTTCTTGAAAAGCTTATTACGGATGAAATTTGCCCTTACACCCGCATTTACGAGAACAAAGTTCGTGTGAGTTCTGTATGCGGTAAACCCTCTTTTCTGAATTTCATTCACAAGGAAGTCCTGATTTTCTTTAAGTACCTTGAGAATTTTCATGTAAAAGTCTGAATCATCCAGGGCGGCAATGCCGATTTTCACCGCAATGGAACTTACCCTGAACGGTTCAATGACCTTTTCTATCAGATCCCTTTTTTGAGTTACGAGATAACCGAGTCTCAATCCAGCAAGGGCAAAAAGTTTGGAAAAGGAGTGGACTACAAATAGATTTTCGTAACTTTCGACAAGATCTGCAAAACTCTCTCCTCCGAACTGCCAGTATGTTTCGTCGAGGATAACCGGTTTACCGGAAGACTTCTCAAGGATTTTGACAAAACTATCACGGCTGATTTTCTCACCGGTGGGGTTTGCAGGGTTTACGACTACAACGAGATCTGCGTGAGGGACTTTTTCGAGGAATTCTTCAAGTGGAAACCTCCCGATCTCCCTGTAATGAACAAATTCTTTGATCCCGTTGTAAAGATCGGTGTAAACCTCATACATGGAGTAGGTAGGATGGGGCATAAGTACTTTATCTCCGTGGTCAACATGTGCCTCGAAGACGCACTTTATGGCGTCGTCAGCTCCGTTGGTAACGACCACCCATTGGGGATCCACGCCGATGTAATCTGCAATTTTCTTTTCAATTTCAGGATAAAAAGGGTATGTATTAAGATCGATGGCCCGGATGTTTTTCAGTGTCTCCATAACCCGGGGAGAAGGCCCGAGAGGGTTTTCGTTAAGATCGAGCCTGATGAACTTTTCCCTTCTGTAGGGTGGTAAAGGGTATGGTTTCAGCCTTTCAAGATGTTTTTTCATGCGATGACCTTCCTCAATTCGTATTCAAGTATATCTGTGGCCCCGAGTTTTTTCAGTAATGGAATGAGGTTTCTCACCTCTTCTTTTTTAACGGCTACCTTTATTGCGTAACCCTGATTTCCGAAGAGAGGTGCAACTGTGGGTGCTCTCATGCATGGTAAAATTCTGACGATCTCTTCGAATCTGTCTTTCGGCACATTCATTTCGAGCATAACCCTTTCCCTTGCATTGAGGACGGATGTGAAGAGCATTATCATCTCCTCGATCTTTTCTCTCTTCCACGGATCTTCGAGGGCTTTTTTATTGGCGATAAATCTTGTTGACGAACTAAATAATTCCTTTGCAACTTTTAATTTATTCATTTCAAGGGTTCTGCCTGTTGCCGTGTTATCCACTATGAGATCAGCATCCTCTGGTGGGAAAACCTCGGTCGCGCCATAGGTTCTTATGAAAATGTATTCAATATTTTCCCTATCGAGGAACTCTTTTGTTATGTTTTCGTACTCAGAGGCCACGATGATTTTTTTCAGCTTCATCTCTTCCCATGTTCTGTCGGCAGGGATGGCGGCGACGATTCTCACAGGGTCAAATCCCGTGTCAAAGAGTTCCACCACATCTGCTCCGGTCTCGAGGATCCAGTCGTAACCCGTGAATCCTGCATCGTGGGCACCGATGGAAACGAGTTTCGGGATGTTCTGGGGCTTCATTATTTTTACATACAGGTCACTGTCATTGACCACGGGCCTGTATGTCCTTTCGTCTGCCTCAACCTTTATACCGGCATCTTCAAGAAGTTCTACGACCTTTTTATGAATCCTGCCCTTGGGTATTACAAGCCTGAGTTTTTTCATCTGATACCTCCGGGGATTTGAAAAGAGTGCATAATTATACACTCAAAAATACCCCTGGTGGAAGGGAATGAATTTCAATAGGTAATTCTCTCTAAGGGGGTATTTTGTTTCAAATTCCTTCCCTGAGCTTTTTAAAAAACTCCTGCATGAGATTTTTTACAAGATCACCGTATGGTCCCTTTCTCACCTTGACCCGGTGGTTGAGTCTTGGATCTTCAGGTATCCTGTAAAG
>JALSOY010000205.1 GCA_026986235.1 Caldifarciminota bacterium | reverse complement strand
CAGAGGAAAAAGCTCCCACAATTAATGTTGATATCAAGGCCCTCCTCGAAGCCGGTGTTCACTTCGGTCACAAGAGAAGAAGGTGGAACCCCAAGATGAGGCAGTTCATATTTACAGAAAGACAGGGAATACACATCATCGACCTCCGAAAGACCCTTGAGATGCTTGAAAAAGCCTATGAAAAAGTTCGTGATGTCGCAGCCAGTGATGGAAAGATCCTCTTCGTTTGCACCAAAAAACAGGGTAAGGATGTGGTAAGGGAAGAGGCTGAAAGGTGTGGAGCCTTTTATATCGTTGAAAGATGGCTCGGTGGATTACTCACGAATTTCGAGACAATTAAGTCCAGAATCGAGCGGATGAAAGATCTTGAGAGGATGATGGAGGACGGCAGGATAGAGCAGTACCCCAAAAAAGAAAGAGTTAAACTGGAAAAGGAACTCGAGAAACTCAGAAAGGTACTCGGTGGAATTAAAGACATGGATACATTGCCTGACCTCATATACATTGTTGATATCGTTAATGAGGATATCGCTGTAAAAGAGGCAAGAAAATTGGGGATCCCTATAGTTGCACTCGTTGATACAAACGGAGATCCGGACCTGATAGATTATCCCATACCCGGTAACGACGACGCAATAAGGTCGATCAAACTCATTACAAAGACCATAGCCGATGCCGTTATCGAAGGCCGGCAGGGTAAGGACTTTCTCGTAAAAGAAAAAGAATTTGAGGAAAAGGAGGCAGTTTAAAAATGGCAGTTGACGCTAAACTTGTCAAAGAGTTAAGAGAGATCACAGGTGCCGGATTCATGGATTGTAAAAAGGCACTGGAGAAGACCGGTGGTGATATAGAGAAGGCCATCGAAGAACTTAAAAAAATGGGGGCTGCAAAGGCGGAAAAGAGGATTGCCAAGGAAGCCAAAGAGGGCATCGTCGAAGCTTACATCCATCCCGGTTCCAAGCTCGGTGTTCTGGTTGAGGTTAACTGCGAGACAGACTTCGTTGCAAGAACAGACGAGTTCAAACAGCTTGCACATGATATTGCAATGCAGATCGCAGCAGCCTCCCCCATTGCGGTCAAAAGAGAGGATATCCCCGAGGAAGTCATCGAAAAGGAGAAAGAAATTTACAGAGCCCAGCTGGAAAAGCAAAACAAACCACCTCATGTGATCGAAAAAATCGTTGAGGGAAAGCTTGAGAAGTTTTTCCAGGAAGTTGTACTCTACGAGCAGCCCTTTATAAAAGACCCCTCTAAAACCGTTGAGGAATTAATAAAAGAATACATCGCAAAGATCGGTGAAAACATAAAAGTTCGCAGATTTGCGAGGTTCAGGGTTGGGGAAGAGTGACCCGCAATACAGGAGAGTCCTTCTAAAAATCTCGGGAGAAGTGCTATCTGGTGGTAAAAAAAGCACGATTTCTCCCGACACTCTTGATTACATCGTAAAAGAAGTCAAAAAGATCCACGGTATAGGAATTCAGGTTGCCCTCGTCGTTGGCGGGGGCAACATTATTCGTGGCGTAAATAGCCAGAGTATGGGTCTTGATAGAATCTCTGCAGATTTTATGGGTATGCTGGGGACCATCGTAAATTCAATCGCCTTAAAAAGTGTGTTCAATAAACACGGCGTGAAGGCTGAAATTTTCTCAGCAATTCCGGTGGGGGCGGTGGTTTCTCCACACGATGCCCACAGGGCTCAAAATACTCTGAAAAATGGAACTGTGGTTATTTTCGCCGGTGGCACAGGTAACCCGTACTTTTCGACAGACTCCTCCGCCGCTCTCAGGGCTATTGAGATTGAGGCAGATGTCCTTCTCAAGGGTACCAAGGTTGACGGAGTTTACACCGCGGATCCCAGGAAGGATAAAAATGCGAAAAAGCTGGACACACTCACCTTTGACGAGATGGTCCTGAAAAACCTGAGGGTTATGGATATGACAGCGGCAACACTCTGCAGGGACAACGGGATGAAGGTAATAGTCTTTAACCTCCTTGAGCCGGATTCCCTTTTGAAAATTATCTATGGCGAAAG
>JALSOY010000204.1 GCA_026986235.1 Caldifarciminota bacterium | reverse complement strand
AAATCTTCTGATACTGCCTTCAGATCTGTCCCCGGCTCTTTCTTCCATAAGGGTTCCCCACCGATGAAGTAAACATTATCTTCCTTTTTTTCCACAGGATCCTGGTAACTCCTCCTTCCGAGCCTGACAATCCTTATTCCACGGATCTTCTCCCTGGGTTTGTTGGGAATATTTATGTTGATAAGGCCGAAGTCCAGTTTCATTCTGAGGATCTCATCGAGTACGACTCTCGTAAAGTGTGCAGCCGTGTCCCAGTGATATTCGTCACTTGAGGAATTGCCGAGAGATATGGCAACTGATGGAATCCCGTATATGGCACCTTCCCTCGCAGCCGCTACTGTGCCGGAGTAGAAAACATCCTCCCCAAGATTATAACCTTTGTTGATCCCGGAGAGCACAAGGTCAGGTTTATACGGTAGGAGTTCAAATATACCAAGCAAAATGCAGTCAGCAGGTGTTCCAGTCACAGAAAACACATTCTCTTCAATTTCCTCTACCCTTATGGGTTTTTTCAGGGTGATGGAATGACTTGCTCCACTCCTCTCTTTATCTGGTGCAACAATATAAACCTTTCCGAGATTTCTTACGGCCTCCCTCAGTTTTAAAATTCCTGGACTCGTTACACCGTCGTCGTTGGAAATAAGGATCAATCTTTGATTCATCGCCACATGAATTTTAAGGTAAGCCTGATGAATCTCAAAGTATCTCTGACCTTATCAATTGAGCTCTCACCGGTACCGTATATTGTTTTAATAGGAGTTGAGCAGATTTTGAAACCTTTTATTGCAGTTTTGAACACCACTTCTGATTCGAAGTCGTACCTTGAGAAGGTGAAATTCATTCCGGCCACCCGTTTTGAATGGAGTCGGAAGCCACTCTGTGTATCTGGTAGTCTCTGGCCTGCAAGTAGAGATAGAATCATGGTGGTCAATCTGTTTGAAATGTAGTTTAAAAAAGGCATTTTGTGAAGCTCGTGCCATCTTGTTCCAATGACAAGATCACATCCTTCTCTGAACTTCTCGATAAATCCAGGAATATCATCGGGGTCGTGCTGGAGGTCGGCATCCATGGTCAAAACGGCATCGTAACCATGTGAGACAGCGTATCTGAATGCCCTTTTAAGAGACTCACCCTTTCCCATGTTGAGCTGGTTTTTTATAACTCTAACGCCAGATGACAGGGCTTCCGTATAGGTGCTGTCACGGGATCCATCATCTATTACCAGAATATCTTCGGGGGAAAAACTTTCTTTTAGAGCGGTGAGGAGTTTTGAGATTCTACCTTCTTCGTTGTAAGCGGGGATGGCGATAAGGACTTTCATAAAATAAGGATGGTCGGGGCGAGTGGATTTGAACCACCGACCCCCAGCCCCCCATGCTGGTGCGCTAACCGGGCTGCGCTACGCCCCGACCAATCGTTATAATCTTAATAAAAATCGCCTGATAAGTCAACGGTCCTCGATCCGTAGGGTATGAGTTTTTCGAGGTCACTTTTTATTTTTTCTATTAGCCCGTCGATGTTCTCACCAGATAATGCTGAAACGAACACGGAATTTTCATACCTGTCGGCGAGTTTTTCTATCATCGTCCTATCAAGTAGCATGTCAATTTTGTTGAATACCCTGATCAGGGGTTTGTCTCTTGCACCGAGATCCTTGAGAACATCCTCAACAACCTGAATCTTTTCATCCAGCCTTTCACAGGTAATATCAATTACATGCAGAAGGAGGTCAGCTTCCCGGACAACTCCCAGCGTTGCGTGAAAGGATGCAACGAGGTCAGGAGGGAGATTTTCAATAAACCCTACGGTATCCGAAAGGACAACCCTGTAGGGAAAGTTAGGTAGAAACAGCACTCTCGTTGTGGCATCGAGTGTGGCAAAGAGTTTATCTTCAACACGCACATGTGCCCTGGTTAAACAGTTCATTATAGATGATTTACCTGCGTTGGTGTATCCCACAAGTGACACCTTCAGGATGTGCTGTCTCCTTTTTCTCTGGATTTCCCGTGACCTCTCTATTGTCTTCAATTTCTGTTTTAAAAAGTGTATCCTGTCC
>JALSOY010000203.1 GCA_026986235.1 Caldifarciminota bacterium | reverse complement strand
CTTTTTTAACACTATCAGTATCCAGAATCACAAGGAAACTATCCTTAATATTTTCCGATGAGAAATAAGAAAACTTAACCGTATCCTGACGGGTTGAATCATCAACGAGGAAAAATAATCTCAATCTAACTGCGCTTGTATCGTTAAAACGACTTGAATCATTTAAACTATCAGGGAAAATTTTCACATGGAAACTGAGTAAAACTAACACCACTCCTACAATACTCATTTTTCTCGAGCCTAAAAAGATTTTCCCTCCATTCTAATAATCGGTACTCGTTATGTCAAGTCTTTGTCAAATTGCTCATTTATAAGGGAATTTTAATGTTTATGATATGCTTCATCTTTTAAGAAATACTTCACTTTGAAAATCAGATTCATCCGTGCAAGTTTTCTAATAATTTTAGAAACTAAAATCCATTATTTTAAAGATTAAAGTCGAATATGAACATATATGTATCTATACAAACACCATATAAAAAAACTAATGTTGGTTAAGGGGCTTTCTGGTAACATTAAAAACCTGGCTTCTCATTGAGGAGCTGGGGGGGGTGAGTTATAATAAACGGAATGAGTGAGGATAAGGAGTTGACTCTGTGGGAGCACCTCGAAGAGCTACGGCAACGCCTCATCAGGGTAATTATTGCAATTCTCGTTACCGGCATAATAGGTTATGTTTTCTCAGATCACATAATTCACTTCCTTTCCAGGCCCGTTGGAAAACTGTACTTCTTCTCTCCGCCTGAAGCCTTTTTGATAAAACTTAAAATTCTCCTTTTTTCAGGACTGTTTTTCTCGGCTCCATACATGCTCTACGAACTCTGGAAGTTCGTTGAACCCGGCCTGCTGCCACACGAAAAGAAATACGCCCTTCCCATGATCCTCAGTGGGACGGTCCTCTTCTATGTGGGAATTGCCTTTGGACTCTTCATCGCCCTGCCTCTTGGCGTCAAGGTTCTTATCCAGTTCGGTGGAAAATACATGGAGGGACTTTTTAACGCCAAAAGTTATTTCAACTTTGCACTCCTCCTGCTCTTCAGTTTCGGCATACTGTTTGAATTTCCGGTCGTAATAGTCTTCCTCTCTCAGATAGGGGTTATTAACCCTTACAGGCTATCCCGTCAGAGAAAGTATGTCATAGTGGGCATTTTCGTTGTCGCAGCCATAATAACGCCTTCAGTGGATATGATAACACAGTTAATCCTCGCCATCCCTCTGATTTTTCTCTTTGAGATTTCAATATTTTTCTCAAAACTTGGCAGAAAGAAACAGAGGAATGTAGAGGAAAAGGTTCCGCAAAACAAATGATTTACTGGGCTTTATCACTTGTTCTTTACACCATTTCGTTCCCGCCGTTTTCGGTTCCTTACTTGATTTTTTTTGCCTTTGTCCCTGTGCTTTTGGTGGTAGGCAGATACACTTACAGGCGTGTATTTACCCTTTTCTTTGTATGGGGTGTGGTTTTCAACACAATCCATGTCCACTGGATTCTTCACCTTCAGGTACCAGCAGGTATTGAAAGGCTTCTCATAGTGGGCCTTCTGGCCATGGTGGTTTATTTATCCATCTTTTACGGCCTCATCGGCATTGGTTTTAAATACGGCATGGAAAGATCTCCGTTTTTTTTACCGGCTTTCTGGGTTCTCGTGGAATTCGCTCGATCATACGGAGACCTGGGGTTTCCATGGAGTCCTCTCTGGGAAAGTCTTTTAAGAAACCTCACTATGTATCAGATCTCAAGATTTCTCGGTCCATTTGGTGTATCATTTTTCATAATCCTCACGAATGTACTTTTTGCTCTCTCTGTCCTGAGATCAAAAAAAATCTATCTTATTACAGGAATTCTCCTCTTTACCACCCTGGAATTTCTGGGATTTTCCATAAAGAGACAACCCCTGAATATTGAGGGGTCCGTCAAGGTGGCCATCTTTCAACCAAATGTACTTCCAAGGTACCAGGACAATCCTGAGGAATGGCAAGAAACATTTGAGGCTTACAGTGAACTCAACAACAGTTTTGAGGGAGACCCTGATCTGATCGTGTTCTCCGAATCCTCACTGCCGGGGTATTACAGGCTTTCCAGAAATGCAAAGAAGGTGGTCAGTGAGATCCTTTCAAAGCACAGATCTTACATTCTGCTTGGAACAGCAGATTATGAGATCGTTTCGAAAAATTCCTATAAACTCTACAATGCGGCACTCCTGATTTCTCCGGATGGAGCGATAATAAACAGGTTTTACAAAACCCATCTCGTACCATTTGGGGAGTGGCTTCCATTTGAGGATAAGATTCCACTCCTCAGGAAAATCAATGTGGGTCAGGGAGATTACACGCCGGGAAAGGATTTAAGGCCTCTCACGATAAAATGTTCCCGCGCTGGTATCCTTATCTGTTTTGAATCCATTTTTCCAGAAATTTCAAGGAAAGAAACTTATTTCGGGGCGAATATCCTTATAAATATAACAAACGACGGCTGGTTTGGAAGGTCTCTCGGCCCGGTTGAACATTTTTACCTTGCAATTTTCAGGGCTATTGAGAATCAGAGATTCCTCGTCAGAGCGGCAAAGACGGGAATTTCTGCAATTATATCACCAGACGGCAAAGTTTTAAAAAAATTACCTCAGTTCAAAAGAGGTGTAATCGTGAGCGATGTACCACTGATTTCCGGAGAAACATTTTTTACAAAGCACGGAAACTGGATGGTTACCGTCTCTTTATTGATGGCATTGCTACTGGTGGCTTATAATTCTGCTAAAAAAATCACCCGACATGGAGGTTAAAAATGCATTTTACCCTTGTAATGTTTTTGCTGTTTTCTCAGGTTGATCTGACGATTCAGGAGATACAGGGGGGAGGAGACTCTTCTCCCTATGTAGGCCAGCATGTGAGGACCAGGGGGGTAGTAACAGGAGTGTACCATCGAGGAGCTTTCGTTCAGGACACGGCAGGAGGTCCCTGGAGTGGCATCTGGCTTGCCGATTCTTCACTGGGTGTTGCGAGAGGAGATTTTATAGTTATCGACGGCTGGGTAAGAGAATATTACAATCTTACGGAAATAGAAAGGGTTACCCTTGACTCCATTATTGGACATGGTTATGCGATCGAGCCGGAGACTCTCACAACCGGAGAGGCGGCTAACGAAATGTGGGAAGGTGTCCTCATCACAGTTGAAGGTGCAACATGTGAATCACTTCCAAACAGATACGGAGAATGGTATGTGAATGACGGGACAGGGCTAATCATGATCGATGACCTTGGATATCCGTACCATCCTGTTCTTGGGAACTGTTACACGATTACTGGACCACTTTATTACTCGTACGGACAATACAAAATTGAACCAAGGGATGCAAACGATGTCTTTGAGGTTACCTGTCCCATAAGGTTTTCCTCAATCACATTCACACCCACTCTACCTGATCCAGACGACAGTGTAACGGTCATCGTGACCATTCACACAAATTCTACTGTCGTGGCAGATTCCCTGT
>JALSOY010000202.1 GCA_026986235.1 Caldifarciminota bacterium | reverse complement strand
TCATGTGAGTATCCCAACAACACTTCCATGATTTTTTATGGAAGGAGAATCACATATCGACAGGGATGGGATTACATCAGATCCCTATCTACTGCATTGGGCAATCTCGGTGTTAAAAAAGGTGACGGGGTATCTATTTATCTCCCTAATTGCCCCCAGTTTGTCATCTCTTTCTACGCCGTCCTACGCCTCGGTGCCATCGTTGTTCAAACAAATCCCATGTATGTTCCAAGAGAGCTCGAACACATCCTCAACGACTCTGAAGCTGAAACCATTATCACTCTTGATCTATTATTTGATCGGGTAATGGAGGTAAAAGACAAGACCAGAATTAAAAGAATCATAGTTACAAAGATCGAAGACTTTTTACCCCCTCACCTGAAACTTCTTTATCCACTCATCAAGAAGAAACCGAAGATTAATTTTGGTGCTCCCGGGATTTACAGGTTTACAGACCTTCTCAAAACCACGCCGAAAAAAATAGATGTGGAGATTAACCCCAGGGAGGATGTTGCCCTTTTCCAGTACACGGGTGGTACAACCGGGATCTCAAAGGCTGCCATGCTTACCCATTACAATCTTGTTGTCAATACCATTCAGGCTGTAACATGGCTCACAGATAGAGAAGAGGGCAAAGAGGTTCTCATGGCTGTCCTTCCCTTTTTCCATGTTTACGGAATGACGGTGGGCATGAATTTTGCAATCTACCTTGCATCCACCCTCGTCCTCGTCCCGAGATTTAATGTGAAAGAAGTTGTTAAGCTCATCGAGAAGTACCGGGTAACCCTTTTCCCGGGTGCCCCCACTATTTACATTGCGGTTATCAACTTTAAAGATGTAAAAAAGTACGACCTCAGTTCAATAAAGGCCTGCATATCAGGATCTGCCCCACTACCTGTTAAAGTAAAAGAAGATTTTGAGAAGTTAACGGGAGCTAAACTTGTTGAAGGTTACGGTCTTTCTGAAGCCTCTCCAGTTACCCATTGCAATCCCATCTATGGCCTCAACAAACCTGGAAGTATAGGTATTCCATTCCCTGATACGGATGCAAAGATCGTGGATATAGAAACGGGAGAAAAGGAACTCCCTGTAGGTGAAGCGGGGGAACTGATCGTCAGGGGACCTCAGGTCATGAAAGGTTACTGGAAGATGCCGGAAGAAACGAGAAGGGTTTTGAGAAACGGGTGGCTTTATACAGGTGACATCGCAAGAATGGATAAAGACGGATATTTTTATATAGTTGACCGAAAAAAGGAAATGATTATAGCTTCAGGATACAACATATATCCACGAGAGATAGAAGAAGTTCTGTACAAACATCCAAAAATTAAAGAAGCTGCCGTGGTCGGCATCCCTTCAGGATACAGGGGAGAAACGGTGAAGGCGTACATAGTTTTAAAGGAAGGGGAGACAGCCACTGAAGAGGAGATCATTGCATATTGCCGAAAAAATCTTGCCCGTTATAAAGTTCCAGAAATCATAGAATTCCGTAAGGAGCTGCCCAAATCCGCAGTAGGGAAAGTCTTAAAAAGGGTACTCCTTGAAGAGGAGAAGAAAAAGCGAGGTGAATTATGAAGAAAGAGGTCGTTATTGTTGGAGGTGTGAGAACCCCTGTCGGTCTTTTTGGTGGAGCACTAAAGAGTTTTACACCCGACAGGTTGCTCGAGATAGTTTTCAGGGAAACTATAAACAGGACCGGGATAGATCCGGAAAAGATAGACGGAGCAATTGCCGGTTGCATCGGAATGCCGTCCAATGCTCCAAATGTCACCCGTGTTGCCGCCCTGAGAGCCGGTCTAAAACCCGGATCTCCAGCCTATACGGTCCAGAGAAATTGCTCTTCGGGCATTCTCTCTATAACTTCAGCTTATCAGGCAATCCAGGCAGGTGATGGTGAAATTTTCCTCGTCGGTGGTACTGAGAGTATGTCAACAAGTCCCTATGTCATGTGGAAGGCCCGCTGGGGGTACAGATTGAGACACGGTAAGCTTATTGATGGGCTCTGGGAAGGTCTCACTGATCCAGTGGTTGACCAGATCATGGGCAGAACCGCAGAAAATGTGGCCGAAAAGTGGGGAATTACTCGCGAGGAGCAGGATAAATTTGCACTTTGGTCACATCAGAAGGCCCTTAAAGCACAGGCAGAAGGTAGATTTAAAGATCAAATAGTCCCAATTGAGGTAAACGGCAGATTGATTGACAAAGACGAGGGTCCCAACCCCAATCTTACCCTCCAGATTCTTGCACTTTACCCCACGATTTTCAAAGAAAATGGGACGGTTACCCCGGGTAACGCCTGTCCTTTGAACGACGGTGCTGCCTCCATGCTCGTGATGACAAAGGAAAAGGCGGATGAACTTGGCCTTGAACCCGAGGCTTTCATCGTGGGTTACGCCTACGCCGCACTTGATCCCGCTTACATGGGCGAAGGTCCTATCTATGCTGTACCGAAGGCCCTTAAAAAAACCGGACTATCCATGGATGATATAGACTTTGTGGAACTGAACGAAGCCTTCGCCGCACAATCGATTCCCTGTATGCGGGCACTTAATATTCCTGAAGAAAAACTCAATGTCTGGGGAGGTGCCATTGCTCTCGGACATCCCGTAGGTGCGACGGGCTCTATCCTCACGGTTAAACTTATACACATTCTTAAACAGCTGAACGGAAGATACGGACTTGTAACCATGTGTGTGGGTGGCGGCCAGGGTGGTGCCCTTATCATTGAGAGGAGGAATTGACTATGAAATTCGCAATCTTTGGTACTGCAAGGACGCCGATCGGCTCCTTTGGTGGAGCCTTCAGAGATGTTAGAGCCCAGTTCCTCTTTAAAGATGCAATAAAGGCCTCGTACGAAAGGTCAGGTCTCAAAGAATACAAACACATTTATGATTGTGTAGGCGGAAACGCGGTTCAGCCCTCTGACTGTGCAAACATCACGAGAGTTTCCATTCTACTCGCAGGATTCCCCAATGAAATTCCGGCTTACACAGTTATGGCAAATGATGTTTCGTCACTCTTCGCCCTGACAGGTGCCCTTCAGGCGATGTTAACAGGAGAAGGAGACCTCTATCTCGTAGGTGGAACCGAAAGCGCCTCAACTGCCCCCTACATCGTTCGAGGCGCAAGATGGGGATTCAGGTTTAACCACGGTGAAGTCAACGATATGCTCGCCGAACTCAGGGTGGATGCCAACAGGAATAAATGGTACTGTGAGCTTGTTGGCAATGTACTTAAGAGTAAGTACGGTGTTACCCGTGAGGAGATGGACCGTTTCGCTGCCCTGAGTCATAAAAAGGCCTTCCGTGCACAGAGAGAGCAAAAGTTTAAAGAACAGATTGTTCCTGTTACAGTAAAAAAGAAGGCGGCAGGCAGAGAGGTTGTCCCTGAAATCGTTTCAGAAGATGAGGGTATAAATCCCGTGATGTCTCCCAAAAAGGCGGCATCCGCACAACCCATAATTGATGGCCTGGACCTTACTGAGGTCAATACATATCACTACGCTGACGGTGCGGCCAGTTTTTTCGTGGCAAAAGAGGAAAAAATAAAGGAGATAAGGATTGAACCTGAGGCATATCTGGTAGGCTATGCCATATCCAGTGTCCATCCTGATGATCCGGTGGAAGCACTCTTTGAATCAATCAGAAAGGTGCTTGACAGGACAGGCCTCAAAATTGATGACATAGATATATTTGAAATCGACGAGACCTTCGCAGGCACAACGGTCGCTACTATAAAAGAATTTTCTATCCCTGAAGAAAAGGTGAATGTATGGGGTGGTGCCCTTGCCCTTGGGCATCCGATTGGTGCCCAGGGAGCTATAATGGTGGTAAAGCTTGTCCATATTTTAAAAACTCTGGACAAAAGACTTGGAATGGTCTCCCTCTCTTCCCTCGGGGGTCAGGCAATTTCTGTTGTTATATCGAGAGATTGAAAAAAGGAGGATAGAGTTATGTACATTTACAAGGCTGCAGTAGTAGGTGGAGGAGCCATGGGCTCAGGTATAGCCCAGGTGATCTCATATTCAGGGGTTCCTGTGGTTATCAAAGAGGTCAATGATGAGCTTGCCCGGAAGGCATATGAAAGGGTAAAGGCCATATATCAGAGGCGGGTGGATAAGGGAAAGATGACAGCTGAAGAGATGGAGAAGAAGATGGAGCTTGTGGAAGTTACATCCAGCTATGAAGATCTTGAAGATGCCGACATAGTAATTGAGGCTGTTTACGAGAACCTGGAGCTGAAGAAAAAAATCTTTGCCGAGCTTGACGAACATGTTCAGCCGAGTGCGATCCTTGCCTCCAATACATCAGCTCTTTCGATAACTGCCATTGCGAGTGCTACGAAAAGGCCTGAAAAGGTTATTGGTATGCACTTTTTCAACCCGGCACATGTTATGAAGCTTGTTGAAGTAATCCCGGGACTTGCCACATCCGATGAAACGACAGATGATGTGGTGACTTTTTCTGAGACATTGAGAAAAATCCCGATTATCGTTCGGGAATGTCCAGGATTTCTGGTCAACAGAGTTCTTATGGCCTACATGAACGAGGCCGCCTTTGCACTTCAGGAGGGTGCTGCAACGATGGAAGAGATTGATAAGGCAGCGGTTGAGTTTGGCTGGCCCATGGGACCCTTCACACTCATTGATATGCTCGGCATTGATGTTGCTTACGAAGTGGCTGAGATACTTTACGACGGTTATGGAGAGAGGATGAAGCCAGCTCTCATACTTCAGAAGATGGTTGAAAGAAAAAGGTTCGGCCAGAAGTCAGGTGCCGGATTCTATGTCTATGATCAGAGTAAGGAGTACGAGCCGATTGAAAAGATCATCGAGGAGGTTCAGAAGGAGACCGGTGTCAGGGGCACAAAATTCTCCATGGACAGACTGATGTATGCCATGATAAACGAGGCTGTACTTGCCTTTCAGGAGAATGTAGCCACGGCGGCTGACATTGATATGGGAACACTTGCGGGCCTGGGCTTTCCGCAGGATAAGGGAGGTGGACCCCTCCACTATGCTGACAGGATAGGGATAGATGTGGTGCTCGAAGGTCTCAAGAGATTTACAGAGGAGCTTGGTCCGAGGTTCTGGCCTGCATATCACTTAAAGAAGATGGTGGCTGCGGGCTGGCTTGGAGAGAAGACGAAGAAGGGATTTTTTGATTATGCGTGAAGGTGAAGCGGCGGCGCCTCTGGCGCCGCCGCTTCACACAAAAAATTAAAAATAGGAGGTCTAAAATGGCTGAAAAACAATACATCAAACTCAATGTTGATGACGACGGCGTCGCCGTCCTCACCATTGATCACCCCCCTGTTAACGCCCTTTCGTCCGCGGTCCTGAAAGAACTTTCAGAGACCCTGGACGAGATAAAAGACGATCCCAAAGTTAAGGTCGTGATCATCGCCGGCGCCGGAAGCTTCGCCTTTATCGCAGGTGCTGACATTAACGAAATCATGCAGATCTCTGATAAGGAAACCGGTTACAAACTGGCAAGAATGGGACAGGATATAATCACAAAGCTTGAGAAATTAGGTAAACCCACGATTGCCGCCATACACTCACATTGCCTCGGTGGAGGACTCGAGCTTGCAATGGCATGTCACATGAGAATTGCCGGTGACCGCGCAAAACTCGGCCAGCCAGAGATAAACCTTGGAATCATGCCCGGTTTTGGTGGGACCCAGAGACTCTCAAGGATCGTCGGCAAAGCCAAGGCAATTGAGATGATACTCACTGGTGACAACATAACCGCTCAGGAGGCTTACAGGATAGGCCTCGTTAATAAGGTCGTACCCCAGAGTGATGTCCTGAAGGCGGCTAAAGATCTTGCAAGAAGGATCGCAAGAAAGGGCCAGATTGCAGTAAGACATTCACTGAAGGCAATTCTGGAAGGCTATGAGATGCCCCTCGAAGAGGCTCTCGACTTTGAGGCAAAGCTCTTTGGTGAACTCTGTGAAACCGAGGACATGAAAGAGGGTCTCAGGGCATTCAAAGAAAAGAGACAGCCACAGTTTAAAGACAGGTAGGAGGAGAAGTTATGGATTTTACCTTACCAGAAGAATTAAATCTTTTGCGTGACATGGTACGGGACTTTGCCCGAAACGAGATCGCACCCCGTGTTGAAGAAATGGAGGAAAAGGAGGAAATTCCAAAGGATCTGATTGACCAGATGGCCGAACTCGGTTTCTTCGGCATCATGTTTCCCGAGGAGTACGGTGGCACCGGGATGGGGAAGCTCGGCTACTGCATTATGCAGGAAGAAATATCCAGAGTACATGCTTCAACATCTGTTCTTATAGGTGCAAGTGAAGGACTTGCAGGCGGTGCCCTGTTGCTGGACGGGACTGAAGAGCAGAAGAAGAAATACCTCACCGGTATTGCAGAGGGTAAACTTATAGGAGCCTACGCTTTAACAGAACCAAATGCCGGATCTGATGCGGGCTCGATCCAGACATCAGCTGTAAAAGACGGGAACGAGTGGGTGATAAACGGCAGAAAGATATTTATTACCAACGGTGGAATTGCAGACATCGTTATAGTCTATGCTGTGACGGATAAGAGTCTCGGACCCAGGGGAGGGATTACCGCCTTTATCGTTGAAACAGACTGGAATGGTTTCAGTGTGGGTAAAATTGAGAATAAGATGGGCATAAGGGCAACCAATACCGCTGAACTGATATTTGAGGACCTGAGGGTGCCTGAGGAGAATGTACTCGGTCAGGTTGGAATAGGGTTTAAGAATGCCCTAACAACACTGGATTATGGGAGACTTACGCTTGCCTGTGGATGTCTCGGAGCCGCAAAGGAGGCGCTCGACATGGCGCTGAAGTACTCACAGGAGAGACAGCAATTCGGTAAACCAATATCCAGTTTTCAGACCATCCAGAACTATCTTGCCGAGATGGCGATAGATGTATTTGCCATTGAATCGATGACCTACAGGGTTGCCTGGATGGCTGATCAGAATATGGACATTATCAGGGAAGCGTCGATCGTGAAGAATTTTGCTTCAGAAGTGTCAGATCGGGTGATAGATAAGGCTCTCCAGATTCACGGTGGGTACGGGTACATAAAGGACTTCCCCATAGAGAGGATGTACAGGGATTCGAGGATCAACAGGATATTTGAGGGAACGAACGAGATACAGAAGTACATAATTTACAAGACGCTTGAGAGGAAAGGCAGGTTCTGAGTTTACCGGGCAAACCTCCTTTGTTTTTCAGGGAGGGGGCGGCGCCTTCGGCGCCGCCCCCTCCCTGCTATAACCACTATAGCTGTTTCAAAGCCACCCTGCAGGCCTGCTGAATGGGTTCCCATACCGGTGAGAGTCTGGGTGTATAATCAAAGTCAACGAAAAGCAGGTCCTGAATTCTCAGTCCCTGTGTTATAGCCATTGCTGCAATGGCGTTGACTCTCTCAGTTCTCTCAAAACCGATTGACTGGGAGCCGAGGATTCTTCCCGACGGTTTTTCGAAAACGAGTTTTATCCATATTGGCCTATGTTCGGGCATGTAATGCGCTGCATTGTTTGCCTTTATGAGCACACTGCCGACATTGAAGCCCTCACTTTTTGCCTCTTCCTCAGAAAGCCCTGTTTTTGCCACAACCATATCAAAAAGTTTTGACGACTGGGTTCCAATGGTACCCGGGAACCTGAAGTTTCCACCTGCTGCCACATCTCCGGCCACGACGCCGGTTTTATTTGCAATGTCTCCAAGTGGTACAAACATGGGTTTACCCGTTATGAGGTTTTTTATAGAAACGCAGTCACCCGCTGCGAATATATCCGGATCTGATGTCCTCATTTCGCAATCAACCTTTATGCCACCGTCCGGATTCAGTTCAATACCTGCGTCTCGGGCAAGATCACTCCTTGGCTTTACTCCAATGGAAAGTATCACGAGATCAGCCGGATATTCCTTTCCTCCGGCCAGCACTGACCTCACCCTGCCATTCCCTTTAAACTCCTCCACAGGTGAGGAAAGGGCGAATTTTATCCCCTTATCTTCCAGGTAGTCCTTGACCATTTCCGAGACATCAATATCGAAGTTTTTCATGATTCTCGGTAGCATTTCCACCACCACAACATTCTTACCATACTTCAGTACAGCCTCCGCCACCTCAAGGTTTACATAACCGGCGCCAACGAGCACCACATTTTTTACCTTCTCACTTTCAAGTTCGTTCCTTATAAGCACTCCCTCGTCGAGAGAATGAAGGGTGTATATACCTTCAAGGTCTATTCCCTTTATTGAGGGTGGTTTTACAGGCTCTGCGCCTGTCGTAATGATAAGTTTGTCGTAGGGGAACTCCACTTTCTCACCTGTATCTGTTTTTTCCGCAATAACGATTTTTCGATTCCTCTCTATTTTTACAGCTTTATGGAAGAGTTTTATCTGGACATTTCTTGACTTTTCAAACTTCTCTTTGGGGACGGAAACCAGATCTTCGATGTTTTTAACTTCGCCAGAAAGGTAATATGGAAGGCCACAGAGGCCATAGGAAACCCACTTACCCATCTCAAGTACGATGATTTCCCCTTCTTTATCCCTTCTTCTTATCTGGGAAGCTGCTGAGAGACCCGCTGCATCAGCTCCTATTATTAGATACCTCATTTTCTTTCCTCCTCAAGTTGTTTCAATCTATTCTAACACATGCGATAAAAACTGTCTAAAGTCCCGGTGTTTCCAGTATAATACTTGACCATGAAAAGGGCTTTCCAGGTATTTCTAACGGTCAGTGGACTCATCCTCTTCCTTAAAGGGTACAGGGTAGGGGAGTACCTCGCCCTTCTGGGGAGCCTGATGCTCCTTTACAGAGTCGATATTTGCAGGTACAGAACAATTGTGACGATTACCTTTTTTACTTTAATC
>JALSOY010000201.1 GCA_026986235.1 Caldifarciminota bacterium | reverse complement strand
AGTGGATTGACATTACATCAACCGGAACTCAGATCCCTCTTGGTGACGACGACTGGGATTCCGTTGGCCTCAGCTTCCAGTTCCCATTCTACGATGCGAACTACCAGACGATAGACATCCAGTCCAATGGGACCATCACCTTCCATCACGATTACTTTGGTCTGGGCAATGATTCACTTCCTACCAACGCATACAGCGGTCCGTGGGATGTTATAGCCTTCTACTGGTCTGACCAGAATCCATCCAGCACATCGGGTCACGGGGCGGTGTACTTCCAGGATTTTGGTGACTCGGCTGTGGTGGAGTTTTACGAGGTGCCGGAGTTTGGTGGGAGTACATACAACACTTACGAGGTGGTGCTGTACAGCAATGGTAACATTAGGATGAACTACTTGACGATAACGGATTATAGCGACGAGACGATAGGGATTCAGGATGCCACGGCGTATCCGAATGGTGACTGGTACCTGCAGTACACATATAATGGGGATCCGATAGTGCCCCATGATAGTTTATCCGTCCTGTTTGCCTATCCCGTGGCCGTTGGTGAAGAAAGTGGCTGGAATAGGTTTGCTCTTATAGGTACTGCCACTAATCCGATAAGAGGAATCTCGACGGTATCCTTCTCGGTACCAAGAGCTACTGATGTCAGGCTTGACCTTTACGATGTGATGGGAAGGAAGGTGAGGGAGATATACAGAGGTAGAGTGGAAGCAGGAAGGCACAGTGTGAGGTTTGATGCGAGGGGGCTTACAGGTGGAGTGTACTTTGTGAAGATGGTGGCTGACAGATATACGAGTGTGGCAAAGGTGCTTGTAGTGAGGTAATGGTTAAGGGGGGCAGCGGGAATTAAGCAGTTTACATTCCCCTGCCCCTTTTTAGAAAGATTTTTAACTGCCCGGAAATCAATAAATGATCCTCATTTTCATTCTGTCCTTCCATATCGCTCTTTACTCAGACCAGGGGGTCTGGGAAGACGGGAAAGTTGCCCTTATACAGATGTTCAGGAGTGCCGGCCACATAATTGATACTGTAAACGCAGATTTTGTAAATTCGGGGATCCCCGCGGATTACGACCTTCTCGTTATACCCGGTGGATGGGCGGTGAGCTACAGGAGAAGGATAAACAACCATGGACTTTCTGCCATCAGGAACTTTGTTGCAAACGGAGGCATATACCTTGGAATCTGTGCAGGTTCTTACTTTGCAGCCGATACAGTGGAATGGCAAGGTAGAAGATACGATTATCCACTTGATCTTTACGATGGTATTGCCGTGGGTGCAATTGATCAGATTGCTCCATGGCCACAGTATGACATGTCCCGGATCTTTATTACCCGAGAGATCGGAGATTCAATACAGTTTGTTCTTTACTACGGAGGCCCTTATTTCAGCGGTGGCTTTTTTGATACCCTTGCAGTTTATACGGAAATAGACCAGCCGGCGATCATAAAATTCAGGTACGGTTCTGGCTGGGTTGTACTGAGCGGCGTTCATCCTGAAATTGAAGAAGACGACGACAGGGACAGTACGGATTTTGCTTCGGAGCTTCCTGATTCTGGAAGTGACTGGGGATGGTTTCTGCAAATACTTGAGAATCTGAGAGTCGGAGTCTCTGAAAGCCCAGTGGTTCTACTCAATACACGGGAAATTGAGAATGCCCGTAAAGTATTTACCATCAATGGGAGAATTTCAGCCGGCAGACCCCGCCCCGGCGTTTACTTCATCTGGAACGGGAAACGGTTCAGGAAAGTCCTCCTCATTCCCCGTTAACACAACCCCCTCAACATCCCTATCTCCGGGTAACGGAGATTTCACAATCACATCAGTGAAACTGCCGACTTCCAGTCTTTCTTCCTTTACCAGTACCCTAAGGTAGTTACCCGATGTCCCGACATACAGGCCATTTTTCACGCCTTCTACAAGGATGCGAAGTTTTCTGCCAACATTTTGACGCTTGAAATTTTCCCTTTTCTTCTCAACAACCTCAAGCAGCCTGTGGACCCTCTCCTTTTTTATCGTATGTGGAAGATCTCCATATACATAGGCCTCTGTCCCCGGCCTTGGAGAATATTCAAAGACATGGACATAGGCAAAGGGAAGCTCTTCGACAAGCTTAACCGTTTTCCTGAAGTCCTCCTCCCTTTCGCCCGGGAAGCCTACGATGATGTCAGTTCCAATTGCCACCCCTTCAATCAAATCGTGGATTTTCCTGACGGTCTCAACATATCTCCTGACGGTATAGGGCCTCTTCATCCGTTTGAGAATTTCAGGTGAACCCGACTGAAGGGAGATGTGAAAGTGGGGTGCCATTCCGGGATTCTGAAACAGGTCAACCAGTCTGTCCGTCACATGAATGGGGGAGATGGACGATATCCTTACTCTGAAATCTCCTCCGATGTCAAGGATCCTTTCAAGAAGGTCTTCAAGGTGAAAGCCCCATTCTTTACCCCAATCACCGATCTGAGTCCCTGTCAGGACGATTTCTTTTGATCCATTTTCGAGGTGGTACCTGACTTCCTTCAGTATGTCATCGATCGGTCTTGAACGGGACTGTCCCCTTACACGAGGCACCACGCAGTATGTGCATTTAAAATTACATCCCTCCTGGACCTTCACGAAAGGCCGGGATCTTGAAAACTCGGGCAAAACACCGTCAATCCCCAGAAATTTTTTTAAAGAGTTGAAATCTCCCACGAAAAAATCGCCTCCGACTTCCATGTAACCTGCCCCGCACCCTGTGAAGTACACCTTAGCCTGTGGTTTTTTACGCCTTTTTATTCTGTTTAGAAAATGCCTTGCATCCCTCTCTGCTTTGTGCGTGACCACGCAGGAATTCAGTACTATGTGATCTGCCTCCTCAATACTTCCTGCTTCTTCCATGCCGATAGACAGGAAGTATCCCCGCAAAACAGCCGAATCGTACTGGTTTATTTTACAGCCGAATGTCTTGATAAAAAACTTCTCTCTCATTTGAAAGGTGGTGTCAGAATTCCCTTTTCTGTTATGAATCCATGGACGAACTCACCAGGCGTAACATCGAAGGCAAGGTTAAATACCTTCGCATCGGGACGGGTAATATACCTGTCGCCGATCTTTTTCACTTCGTCTTCCGGACGCTCTTCAAGTGGAATATTTTCGCCGTTTTCTATGTTCGGGTCAATGGTGGATGTGGGAAGGGCGACAAAGAAAGGTATTTTGAAGTGTCTTGCAAGGACGGCAAGGTTGAGGGTCCCTATTTTGTTTGCAAAATCTCCGTTTGCGGCAACTCTGTCGGCGCCAACTATTACGAGGTTAACATAATTTCTGGCCATCAGAATACCTGCCATACTATCCACCACGAGGGTTACATCAACACCATTTTCCATCAACTCGAAGACGGTGAGCCTTGCCCCCTGGAGGACGGGGCGGGTCTCAAGGGCATACACCATTTCGACTTTTCCTGCCTCATGGGCTTTGTAAATAACACCAAGGGCAGTCCCAATACCGGGAGTCGCGAACACTCCAGTGTTGCAGATGGTCAGGATCCGTGCATTATCCGGCACGACATCCAGTCCCACCAGGCCTATTCTATAGGTGGCTTCCACCTCCCGCCTTTCAATTTCCCTTGCCCGGTTCTCTATCTCCGTAAGGTCTCCCCCTTCGTCAATAACTACCTGCATTTCATCCAGGACTTTCTCAAGATTCACGGCAGTTGGACGGGTCTTCTTCAACTGTTCAATAACCATGTATGGATTTCTACCCTCGAGGACACCGAGGAGGACTCCGTAGGCTGCTACGACGCCTATGAGCGGTGCACCTCTGACCTTCATATTAACTATGGCGTCCTGGACATCAGAGACGGTATGGAGTTCAATATATTCAAGTTTCTCCGGCAACTTCGTCTGATCAACGATTACGAGATAATTCCCCGTCCATTCAACGGACTTGAGCATTATTATCCCCTACCCTTTTTGCAATTTCAGAGGCCATTTCCATTGTTCCGACCAGCTTTTCTCCCTCTTTTCCGGAGTATATGTCCCTGGTCCTCAAGCCATCGTCAAGGGTCTTTGCCACGGCTCTGTCGATCCTGTCGTAGGCCTCGTCCATGTCAAATGAGTATTTCAGCATCATGGCTGCACTCATGATCTGGGCAACCGGATTTGCAATACCTTTGCCTGCAATGTCCGGGGCCGTGCCCCCCACCGGCTCGTAGAGCCCAAACCTTTCCTCGTTTATGCTCGCAGAAGGTAACATTCCCAGAGATCCTGTTATCATGGCCATCTCGTCACTCAGTATGTCACCAAACATGTTGGAGGCAAGTATAACATCGAACTGGCCTGGATTTTTAACGAGTTGCATGGCCGCATTGTCAATGTAAAGATGGTTGAGCTCTATGTCCATGTAATTCCTGTGGACCTCTTCAACGGTTCTACGCCAGAGAAGTGAGGTATAAAGCACATTTGATTTGTCAACTGATGTCACCTTCCCTCTTCTTTTTGATGCAGTTTCAAAGGCAACTTTTGCTATTCTCTCAATCTCCCATTTATGATAGATCATGGTGTCGTACGCAAAGTCATCTTTAAGCTCCCGGGGTTTGCCAAAGTATATACCACCTGTAAGTTCACGGACCACCATAATATCAAAACCACTGCCCAGTACCTCTTTTTTCAATGGTGAAGCCCAGATGAGTGGTTCGTATATTTTTCCGTACCTCAAATTGGCAAAGAAGTCGAAGTGCTTACGAAGGGGAAGAAGTGCACCTCTCTCAGGTTGCTTATCGGGCGGGAGATGTTCCCACTTAGGGCCTCCAACGGATCCAAAGAGAATGGCGTCTGATTCCTCGCACACCATGAGAGTTTCATCTGGTAGAGGCGTGCCCCAGCGGTCGATAGCAGCTCCTCCAACATCCGCATACCGGTATTGAAACTCGACATCGTACACCTTCTCTACGGCTTTGAGTACCAGGATTGCCCCCTCCATAACCTCGGGTCCTATTCCATCTCCAGGTAAAACTGCAATTTTGAACCTTCTCATAGGTACTTCTCCTTTGCGTAATTTAGAAGACCTCCGTAGTT
This sequence comes from Caldifarciminota bacterium, assembly GCA_026986235.1. Classification (GTDB taxonomy): domain Bacteria; phylum Hydrothermota; class Hydrothermia; order B15-G9; family WFZT01; genus WFZT01. The sequence goes on along the minus strand of JALSOY010000201.1, from coordinate 3,846 downwards.
TATAATCTCTTTGACAAATTCAGGGAACGGTCTGGCCTTTAACTTTTTATCTCCCACGATAATTTCACCTTTGTCGAGATCAACCTCTATTTCGTCCCCCGTTTCAACCAAATCGTAAACTTCCTCATTTTCGAGGATGGGAAGTCCTATATTGATGGAATTTCTGTAAAAAATTCTTGCGAAGCTCTTTGCTATAACAAGAGCCACTCCAGAAGACTTGATGGCGAGAGGAGCGTGTTCCCTCGAAGATCCTATGCCGAAACTTTCACCGGCAACTATTATGTCTCCAGGTTGAACCTTTTTTGCGAATTCAGGGTCAATATCCTCCATGCAGTGTTTTGCCAGTTCTCTTTCGTCCGTAGTGTTTAAATACCTTGCCGGTATTATCACATCTGTATCAATGTTGTCTCCGAATTTCCACACTTTTCCTTTGATCTTCATGTTAACCTCCCAGAATGTAATCTGGTGAAACTATCTTTCCAGCAATGGCGGAGGCAGCGGCGACCGCTGGATTGGATAGATACACCTCTGAATCTACATGTCCCATCCTTCCCCGGAAGTTCCTGTTGGTCGTGGAAACGGCCCTCTCTCCCGGTGCAAGAACTCCCATGTGACCCCCGAGACAGGGGCCACATGTTGGGGGAGCAACGACTGCACCGGCATCGAGGAATGTTTCAATGTATCCACGCATTAGCGCCTCTTTGTAAATTGCAGGTGTTGCAGGAAAAATAAGCAACCTGACCTTATCTGCCACCTTTTGTCCCTTCAAAATTCTCGCTGCCGTCTCAAGATCAGAAATTCTGCCGTTGGTGCACGAACCTATCACCACCTGATCGATCCTTATGTCCATTTTTTCAACCTCGTAGATGGGCTTCGCATTTTCAGGGAGATGGGGAAAAGATACCTGAGGAACTATATCCTCCGCCCTGAATTCATAAACTTTTTCATATTCCGCATCCTCATCAGAATGGTAAACTGTGTACTCCTCCCTCTCCTTTCTTTCTTCCACATACTGAATGGTTTTCTCGTCAGGCTCTATTATTCCGGTCTTTGCACCGGCTTCAATCGCCATGTTGCAGATCGTAAATCTGTTGTCCATGTTGAGCTTTTTGATGGTGTCACCTGTGAACTCCATAACACGGTAGTTTGCACCGTTTACGCCGATCTTTCCGATAATGTAAAGGATTATGTCTTTTCCACCTGACCATTGCGGAAGTTCACCGCTTATAACGAATTTTATGGTATGGGGAACTTTCAGCCACACCTTACCGGTTATCCAGGCAAATGTGAGATCAGTTGAACCCACACCAGTAGAGAAAGCTCCAAGGGCACCGTAGGTACATGTATGGGAATCTGCGCCCACTATCAGGTCTCCAGGCAGGACAACACCCTTTTCCGGAAGAAGGGCGTGTTCAATCCCTACCTCGCCCACCTCGTAGTGATGGGTGATCCCGTGCTGGCGTGCAAAGTTCCTCATAGATTGGGTGATTATCGCGGTCTTTATATCCTTGTTTGGAGTATAGTGGTCAGGGATAAGACCGATCCTGTTGGGATCAAAAACCTTCGTGGCGCCAATTTCATTGAACTGTTTTATTGAGAGTGCAGCTGTAATGTCGTTACCGAAGGCAAAATCAACATCGACGAGATGAATTTCGCCGGGAACCACCTCATCAACACCTGCATGATTTGCAATGATTTTCTGGGCTATAGTTTGACCCATGACAGACCTCCTTCATTTATGAAAACTCTATTATAAACGCATGGGGAGGCAGTTTAAAGGATTGGACAGGGGGATCTTTAAGAGACAAAAATCCTCCCTTTAGAAGGGGGACACAGGGGGATGTATTCCGCTTAATCTCATTCCCCCAACCTCCCCCTTCACAAGGGGTGATATTTTGGGTTTCTCAATGCTCGAAATTTCGGCTTGCAAACTCAAGGGACCTTCTTATCCTGAAGTAAAGATGAGTCCCGTGTCTTGCAGGAAACAGGTCGTTTGGATAACCGGGCTCATCCCTGAAGATCTCATACTGGTAGAGATCTTCCGGGTAGTTCAGGTTTTGCATCATTTCAACAAAACTTGCCGCATGTGATGTTAAAAAGAGTTCGTCATCCGTGCCGCAATCGATGTAAATTTTCGTTCCATTACTGAGTAAATTATTCAGATTGTTTGTAAATAATGTTGCCGGGTCATGACGAGGGAGCCAGACAGTGTCGTAAACGGAATTTGGCTGGTATAGAGTGTCAAAAGGGAGCATCACCCCGACAGCTATGGGCTGACCCCACATGTAGGCTACTGAATCCCTCAGTATTATTTCGTATTTTGTGGAATCAAAGTTGGACGAGAAGTCCACTTTGGGTGAAAATGCGCCTGCCATGGCAATGAGCATCGTGGTGAGGGGCCTTTGAGGTCCAAGGTACTGTGCTGGCTTAAAAGGGATTCTACCGTTAAATGTGGAGTCCATCCATTCGTATCTAACATAACCCAGAACGCCATCCTGGATAAATCTGTCAAAGAAGATGGGGCCTGAATGAGTACCAATGATGCCGAACACATCCGGATGTTTTATCCCGAGTTTCATCGCACCGTAGCCACCCATGGAAATCCCGATAATTGCCCTGTCGTCCTTATCACTGTACACGCGGTAATGAGCCTCTATGTAGTTAACCACATCCTGCACGATGTAAGTTTCGTAAAGGCCAAAGACAGATTGTGGGGCACCGATGCCCATTGGTCTCGCTCTGGAATCCGTGTAGAAACTCCCTCCGAGGGCGTTCATGCCGTCTGGCATAACGATAACCACTGGCTGGATCTCCCCGGTTGAAATCAGGTAATCTGCTATGTCTTTTATGTCTTCAATGTACTGCCAGAAAGTATAATTGCCACCATAACCATGTAGGAGATATACAGTGGGGAAACTGTCCTGAGTTTCATTGTATCCGGGAGGAAGATATACAAATGCAGGTCTTACGCCCACAATGGAATCTGTCGCCGGTATGGAATCAAGAACTATTGTTCCGTGAGAGATCCTGGGTCCTTCAAGCTCCTCTGTTTTTTTACACGATGTAGCGATCAAAATTAAAACCAGAACGGGTATTATCTTTTTCATGATGTACCTCCCGATTAAAAGACATATTCAACGCCTATTCCGAAGGCGTGAACATGAAACGCGTACTTCCCTGCAAAGTAAGTTGATTTATAGCTGTAATTCTCAACCCTGTCAAATTCTCTGTCACCACCGTGGATGTACTCGTAGTTGAATAAAACTTTAAGAAAGTCGAAGATTTTGTACTCACCACCGAGAGTAAGTCCGTATTTGGGATTAATATCGGGAATAAGGGGGGTAATGGTGGTGTCAGGAATTGGTGTTGGATCGTAGTAAAATCCACTGCGGGTTACAAGCTGTTCGTTAATTTTATACTCGAGTCCAAGGCTGAATCTCAGGGTATTTCTCCAGTACTCCTTGAGAGTATCTGATGTGATTTCAGAAAGTTCCATCTCACCAAGTTTTATCTTCAGGTTCTTAAATTCTGCCACGATCTCGTCGAAGCTTGACCAGTGGGTATAGTCCAGGTCGAAAACGAGGTTGAGTTTTTTGTTAAATTTGTAGGAGATTCCTGCTCCGATGTTAAAAGGAAGCAAAACCTTTGCCTCTGCCGTGCCGTATCCTGATGCCACAGCTCCGAGGAAAAGGGGTCCGAGGCTGTCTGCCCTGGAGGCGATGGCATCGTTGTACGGAAAGTAAACATAGAGATTCGCATCACCTTCAAGTGTCGCACGGGTGTAAAATCTACCGGATATTCCTATGCTGAGCTTTTTATCCGGTCTGTACATTGCACCTAAATGGA
>JALSOY010000200.1 GCA_026986235.1 Caldifarciminota bacterium | reverse complement strand
TGGTATCCAAAATCCCACTTTGCTAAAAGGGAGAGGGGGATTTTCGAAATATTTGCCATTTCTTCCTTCCGATGGGGGACTTTAGAATTTAATGGATATTCCTATGTTCAATTCTCATGGTGTTCGATAATTGCATCAGGTTTTGCAGTTAACTATAAATAATTTTGCGGTTCTTATCCCCTGCACCCTTCATTTCAAAAAATACTCCCGTAGTTCATTCTGGATTGTCGCAATATAATTAACGCCCATGGTCAACAACGCTGAAGAGATTTACCAGAAGATAGCCGAGAAGTACGACTTTTTAAATCACTTTTTCAGTGTCTACATAGATGTCCTCTGGAGGAAAAAGCTCCTCAGGTTGATATTACCTGAGGAAGGTGATCGTGTCCTTGATGTGTGCACAGGTACAGGGGACATTGCGATTGAGATAAAGGCGAAGGCAAATTCGAAAGTGGTGGGCCTTGATATTTCTGAGGAGATGCTCAAAGTCGCAAGGAAGAAGCTACAGGAGAGGAGGCTTGATATCCCATTGATAATCGGTGACGCACTCAAGATGCCTGTAAAAAATTCCACCTTCGATGTCGTAACCATCGGTTTCGGACTCAGGAATCTCCCTGACTACGATAAGGGTCTGGATGAAATGGCAAGGGTCCTCAAAAACGGAGGCAGGATTTTCATATTAGAGTTTGCACCTCCCCGGAAGAACATTTTGGGATTTCTTTACTGGATTTACCTCAGGTACATAATGCCCTTTATCGGTGGAATAATCGCAGGTGTTAAAGAAGATTACAAAGAGCTTGCAGTATCCATTAAAAACTTCCTCACTCCCGAGGATATGGAAAAACTCCTCAGAAGGCATGGTTTCAGGAATGTGAAATCCAGCATGCTGAGCTTTGGTATTGCGTATATTTACACGGGTGAGCTGACCCGGGATGGCAAATGAAGTTACGGAGGGTAAAGGTATCCATCTCTGGAGATCCTTAAATTTAATCGGGACGATTTTGGGTTCACATATGGCAGGTTACATGTGGATTGAAACTGAGTTTTTCCCGAGTAGTCTTTCTATGCCCTTTATAAGGTCTTCAGATGGATTTACCTTCAGGCTCCGGGATTTTAAAACCTTTCCTGTAACCACGAAGTACAGATCAGCGTTGCCGGAATTAACTGATATCACCCTGTAGAGTCTTTCAATAACCTCGTCTTTCAGGAGGTCCTCGCTTTCAACCTTTACGACGATACCCCGTGTCATCTCGTTTATTCCCTGGTATAGCTGTTTGATGGATTCTACCGCTATCCTTGGCATGGTACCCTCGTCGTCGTCAAAGGTGAGTTTCCCTTTTACCAGATAGATCGTATCCCTGGAAAGTTCGTAGGCCACTTCTTTGTATAGAGAGGGGAAGACGATGGCGTTAAATTCTCCATCCAGGTCTTCGAATACAAGGTTGGCGTAGGTTTCCCCCCTGTTACTCTTTTTTGTTTTGATTGACACCAGATAGCCGATCATCGTAACCTTTTTCCCCTCATTGAGATCCCTCAGTCTGGAGCTCTGAATTACACTTAGCTTATCGATCAGGTCCCTGTGCCTGTTTAGTGGATGTCCTGAGAGGAAAAATCCCAGAGTTTCCTTTTCGTAGGCAAGTTTTTTATCCAGGGTGAACTCCACTTCACGATCAGGAACGATGGTAGTTTCGTCGAAGGATTCACCGAAGAGGGAGCCAACGAAGCCGCCTGTGGACTTCTGTGTCCTCTGGTATAGATCAGGTAAGATTTCAAGGAGCTTTGACCTGTTAGGGTCAATGGAGTCAAACGCTCCTGCCTTGATAAGGCTTTCTACCACTTTCCTGTTAACCTTTCTGGAATCAATCCTTTCGAGGAAGTTCTTAAACGATTTAAAGGGGCCTCCCTTTTCTCTCGCTCTGATAATCTCATCCACAGCCGCTTCGCCGACATTTTTTATAGCTGACAGTCCAAAGAGGATGCTACCGTCGTCAAGGAGTGTGAATCTGTACTCGCTCCTGTTTATATCGGGAGGAACGACCTTTATTTTCCATCTTCTCGCTTCGTTGACAAATTCATGGATCTTTTCTGTAAAGTTCTGGGAATGGGTTTCTGCCGTCATGTTGGCACAGAGGAACTCTGCAGGGTAATGAGCCTTCAGATAGGCCGTTCTGTAAGAAAGGATGGCGTAGCCAGCGGCGTGGGATTTGTTGAAACTGTATCCCGAGAACTTTTCAATATCGTCAAAAAGTGCCTCGATTTTCTTTCTATCGTAGCCGTTTTTAACTGCTCCCTTGACGAACGCCTCCCTCTGCTTTTTCATGACTTCAGGTTTTTTCTTGCCCATTGCCTTCCTCAGCACATCTGCCTGGCCGAGAGTAAACCCTGCGAGTTTGGCCGCTATCTGCATTACCTGCTCCTGATACACCACCACGCCGTAGGTTTCCTCAAGTATGGGTTTCAATTCAGGAAATATGTAAGTTACCGGTTCCCTGCCGTTTTTTCGTCTTATGAAACTTTCAACCATTCCTGATTTGAGTGGACCGGGTCGGTAAAGTGCAATTGCGGCGATCAGGTCTTCAATTTTCGAGGGTTTTAGCCTTCTGAGCATTTCACGGAATCCGGAAGATTCAAGCTGAAACACACCAAGTGTCTTCCCCTGTGATATGAGTTTGAAAGTTTTTTTATCGTTTAACGGGATCTTCGTAATGTCGAAGTCAGGGTCGTGTCTTTCCCGGATCATTTCCTCGGTCCACTGGATGATAGTAAGTGTTCTGAGACCCAGAAAGTCTATTTTGAGAAGGCCAATCTCCTCTATGGACTTCATGTCGTACTGTGTGGTGATGGATCCGTCAGTACTCTTGTAAAGGGGGGCGTATTCATAAATCTTCCCCGGTGCGATCACCATACCTGCGGCGTGGATAGATGTGTTTTTTACCTGTCCCTCAATTTTTTCGGCAACTTCAAGGAGTTCAGCATACTTTGGATCACTCTGAAAGATTCCTTTTAGTTCGGGATTGGTTTCCACAACATTTCTAATCGTTACATCCGGGCCGTTGGGAATCATTTTGGCAATCCTGTCAACTTCCTGATAAGACAGGTCAAGGGCCCTTCCCACATCCCTTATAACCCCTCTTGCCATCATCCTGTTAAATGTGATTATCTGACTGACACTCTCTTCACCGTAGAGATTTCTCACATAGTTTATGATCCTGTCTCTGCCGGTATCTGAGAAGTCAATGTCAACATCGGGGGGAGAGATTCTTTCTGTGTTCAAAAACCTTTCAAAGATGAGGTTATACTCTATGGGATCAAGCTCCGTCACTCCGAGGGAGTAGAGGACGAGGGAGCCTGCGGCCGAGCCTCTACCCGGACCAACGGGTATTCCCATCTCCTTTGCCTTTTTCACGATGTCCCAGACGATGAGGAAGTAGCCGGAGAAACCGATACTGGATATGGTCCTGAGCTCGTATTCCAGTCTCTTTTCATAAATTTCGTTTCCCGCCTTTCCCCGCTGTTCAAGTCCCTTCCGTGCGATCAGAGAGAGGTATTCGTCGGTATCCTTAAAACCATCAGGAATGGTGAATGTGGGGAGGTGTACCTTTGTGGGGTCGAGAGATAGTTCAAGATTAACTCTCTCGGCAATTTCGAGTGTATTTCTTAGGGCCTCGGGGGTTGAAGAAAAGAGCATCCACATCTCCTCAGGCCTTCTCAGGTAAACCTCCCTGGACTGAAACCTCATCCTGTTGGGATCGTGGTATTTTTTACCCGTCTGGATACAGAGAAGTATGTCGTGTGCCTTGTGATCCTCGGGTTTCAGGTAGTGGACATCATTGGTGGCAACAATCTTTACCCCAAACTCCTTCGAAAGATCCAGAAGTGCCTGATTGACTGTGAGATTCTCCTCAAGACCTATGTCCATCAGTTCGAGGTAAAAGTTGTCCTTACCGAAGATATCTATGTACTCTTCGAGGGCCCTTCTGGCTCCTCCAATGTCACCTGAAAGGATTTTCTTCGGAATTTCCCCTGAAAGACAGCCTGAAAGTGCTATAAGCCCCCTGGAATGACCTCTCAGGAGCTCTTTGTCCATACGGGGTTTGTAGTAAAATCCTTCAAGGTAGGACATTGTTGAAAGGTAGAGGAGGTTTTTGTAACCCTCGAGGTTTTCTGCGAGTAAGGTTATGTGGTAAAGACCCTCTTTTGTCTTTTTTCGTCTGCTTTCAGGGGCAAGGTATGCCTCTATGCCTATTATCGGTTTGATTCCCGCATCTTTTGCAGCCTTGTAAAACTCTATAACTCCAAAAAGGTTGCCGTGGTCAGTAATGGCCACGGCATCCATTCCGTATTCTTTTACGAGCTCCATCAGGGGCTTTATCTTGCATGCCCCATCAAGAAGTGAGTACTCTGTATGGAGGTGTAAGTGAACGAATTCTTTTTTCATTTGTGTTCCATGACTGAGTAGAGATCGTCCACTTTCTCTGCACCTCTAAGGATGTCAACCGCCTGTTTGAGAACCTTGTCTCTCCTGGTCCTCACTATGTAACGCCCTTTCCTGCCGAAGTACTTCTCCGCAATCTCCTCTTCAAGTATTGTCCTTATCTGATCTTTTGCATCCTTGAAGTCGCAGGATGTAAATTCGATGTTCTTTTCTTTCATAAAATTCTCGAAATCTTCGAGAACCTGGTCGGAGATATGGACATCTTCCGGTCCTGCGGGTTTCTCGTGTTGTTTGTAGTACTTAACGGCAAAATCAAAGAAAGCGCCCTTTGCAAAGGCTCTGGAGACAAGAGGTTTCAAAAGTTCACCTTCGTTGACCACATCGGGGATTATTCCACCGCCACCATAGACTGTACGGTGCAACCTCTTTGTGTAATATGGGGTTCTTGTGGTATCTTTATCAAATGTTCTTCTGTCAATGCACCTTCCCGAAGGGGTGAAGTACCTTGCGGTTGTGATCTTCAGCTGGTAACCTTCCTGAAGCGGAAAGACTCTCTGGACAGAACCTTTGCCAAAGGTGGTGTCACCGATGATGATGCCTCTATCCCAGTCCTGTACGGCACCAGATACGATCTCGGAGGCTGAGGCAGAGCCGTGGCTCACGAGTACGGCGAGCGGAAACTCAGTTCCATGTGGAGGATCCGCAGGAGCGAAGAAATCCCTGTTGGAGTTGGGAACCCTGCCTTTTGTGGAAACTATAAGGGCTCCCCTTTGAATAAACAGGTTGGAGACCTTTATTGCCTCGCTCAGCAATCCCCCTGGATTGCCTCTCAGGTCAAGTATGATCTTCTTTGCTCCCTCATTAAAGAGACTATCGAGGGCGGCCTCCACTTCCTTACTTGCGTTTTTCTGGAAAGAGGAGAGCTTGATGTATCCGATATCGTCACCGAGCATTCCGTAGTATGGAACTGCCTGTATGTGAATTATGGCGCGTGTAATGGTAAACTCCAGAGGTTCGTTCACTCCGGGCCTTGAGATCGTAATGGTGACCTTTGTTCCCGGCTTCCCGCGAAGCCGTTTTACCACATCAGAAAGCTTCCATCCTATGATCGATGTGTCTTCAATTTTGATTATTTTGTCGCCTGGTCTTAGACCCGCCCTGTAGGCAGGTGTCCCCTCTATGGGGGAGATGACGGTAACCACACCGTTCCTGATACCGATCTGGATACCCAGTCCTCCGAACTCTCCGGTGGTATGAATTTTGAACTCCTCGGTTTCCTCAGGTGTGTAGAAATCGCTGAAGGGATCGAGAGAGTTAACCATGCCTTCAATCGCCTTCTCAATGAGGTCAGGTGGCTCCTTTTCTTCAACATAGTAGTCTTTCACATAGTTCAGCGTATTGGTGAAGAGCCTGAACATGACGCTAATGTTTTTCTTTTTGGACTCAGCGTCACCTATTCTATAGCCTATTGAGATTCCCAGAACGAGTGTAAAAATTACAATGGCAGATCTTTTCAATTTATCAACCCTCCAGTTTAAATTTGTTCAAACCTTTTTGAGAGAGTCTCTCAAGGGTAACTTCAATCACCTCGCTCAAAAGTTCCTCGGGGGAGCGGGAACCATCGAGCACCTTAATTCTCTTTTTTGCCCTCTTTGCAAGGATCAAATAGCCTCTTCTCACACGGGTATGAAATTCTAAATCCTCCCTTTCAAACCTATCAAGTTCCTTCGTTTTTATGCGAGAGAAACCGGCTTCGGGATCGATGTCAACAAGGAATGTGAGGTTTGGTTTCAGACCACCTGTGGCGACCTTATTGAGTCTTGAGATGAACTTCAGTTCAAGTCCCCTGCCAAATCCCTGATAGGCAAAGGAGCTGTCATCGAATCTGTCGGAGATCACGATGTATGTTTCCCTTAGTGCCGGAAGGACTTTTTTGTAAACATTTTCGCGCCTTGCGGCAAGCATCAAAAGAAGCTCTGTCACCGGATCAAGGCTGTTCCCCACCTTTAGAAGAACCCTCCGGATTTCCTCCGCCTCCTTCGTTCCGCCGGGCTCGCGCGTGAGAATCGTTTTGAATGAGTTACTTTTAAGATAGTCGTAGAGTCCTTTTGCCAGGGTCGTCTTACCACTTCCTTCGATGCCCTCAAAGGTGACGAAAAATCCCCACTTACCCATTTTACTTTGTGACCTGTCTTATGGCTATGTATGCAAGGGCGATCTGATAAAGGATACCAACAACATCCTTAAGTACTTCAAGTTTCGAAGCTTTAATTTCGGTCTTACCCGGAACCATGATAATTGAGCCAGGAGGAACATTTTCAAGATCAGTGGACGCCTCTCCCCCGGGAAGAACAACGAAAGTATGTTCTTTATCGGCAATGGAGCTGTAGCCCCCGGCCCTCTCAATGTAGTAACCGGCATCCATTCCGGGAACATGGGGGAGAGAAACGGGATAATTGACAAATCCCATAACCGTTACTGAGCCCGATTGCGGCGGGACATAGATGGAATCACCGGGAAGAAGATAAACATTAAAACCGGAGGAATCGGAGAGATTGAGGGAGAGCCTTCCTGATGTCATGGGTGTGATCTTTGAAAGTATAACAGACAGTGTTTCAATCCTGGCAGTGTCAACCAGCACGAGGGTATCCTCACCGATATTTTTGAGGAGCATACGCACAAATTTTTCCTGCCTTTCTAAAAGCTCCTTTCTGAGTTCTTTTTTCTCCTTTGCCACACGCAAACTCAAAAGGGAGGCCTGTTCCCTTAAAATTCCCGTATAAACACGGTCGAGGAAGGAAACTATCGTGGATAATTCAAGGTTTTTTAGAGATTTTCTGTAGAGTTCAACGGCCATGGGGTTCGCCGTTACCGTAAACCCGCCTGCTCGATTTATTAAGTCTCTCAGGCGATCTTTTCCGGGAAAAACCACATATTTACCCGGCCTTCTGACCTCCCCTGTAATGTAAACATAGGATGAATCGAGGCTTACAGGTGGTGGAACATTTATAAGGTCACCGGCCTCGAGCTTGATCTCCTCCGGTTTGCGTTCTGTAAGGTCAACCTTCTCCGTCAGAAGTTTTCCATCTGAAGTGATCCTCAAAATTTCCACAGACGAGAGATCAGATCCTGCGTGGACCCCGCCGCACATGGTAAGAAGATCTGCAAGTGTCATGTTGATCGTAAACTGGTACTTTCCAGGATTTGCCACGCCTCCAATCACGGTGACACTGTCAACAGGTACGACATCTGATATGGAATGGATTACAACAGTGTCAAGCTCCTCAAGAGAAGGTCCATTTCCCTTCAGGGCATCTTCGAGGGAAAAAGAGATGATACTCTTCTGAAGAGAATCTGCATGTCTGATTATTTCAGCTCTTTCAAAAAATGTACCCCTTTTAAGACCACCGGCGAGGGATATGAGGTCCTTGACAGTGAGGGTGTCACTGTAGGCGTAGCTGCCGGGCATGTTCACATTTCCTACAATGGCAACATACCCCCTGAGATCAGGTGGGACAGGGGAGACCAACACGAGATCACCATTTTCAAAGGTCAATTTTTTCAGCCTGGCGAAGGCATCTTCTTCTGAATCAAAGTAGAAATCTTTAACCTTTATGGTTCCCTCCCGTGACACCCTTTGAATCTGTATCCTGTACCTGTAGGATGTGGGGAGGAAACCGCCAGCGAGCATGATGACATCGTAAATGCTTTTCTCTTTCCGTATTTCGTAAATTCCCGGCCTTTTAACGGCACCGGAAACCCCAACGACTTTGCCTATCACGGGGACGAAAACCATATCCCCATCTTCAAATGTCATAATAGGGATCTTCTTTCCATAAAGAAGTATGTCGTACAGATCCACGGTAAAGGTCTTTCCATCCCTCTTAACGATCTTTATGTTTCTGAGGCTTCCGGATTTCTTTACTCCCCTTGCAAGGAAGAGGAGCTTAACAGGCGACGACACGGGGTATGTTCTATAAATTCCCGGTCTTTTGACTTCACCAAGGACGAAGACGCCGTTACCGTGGAGCTGGCCCAGGGTGATGTCGAAGTTTACATTCGTAAAGTATCTGTTGAGTCTGTCAACGATAACTTTTCTGGCCTCATTAAAGGTGAGACCACTCACATAAACGGCACCTGCCTTTGGCAGAATTATTTTCCCGTATCTATCGACGAACAGGTCAAATGTCTGCTGGAAGACCTCACTCCAGGCATTTATAACGATTTCGTCTCCGGGGCCTATCACATAATGGGGGCCGACGGGAAGGTTCAACTCGAGGGAATCGAAAATACCCGTGGTTTCTTTTTCAAATACATCGTAACCAAACTGCAGGAGTTCTGTGTCGGGTTTAAGTGTAAACTTCCTCATGAAAGCCTTTTCAATATTTGAGTACTCCAGCGGTTTCTCAACGACAAGAGACTCAGGTCTGGCCGGTTGAACAGGCTTCCGGGATTGGGAGATTTCCTTCTTCTGTCGTTTTAACAGCGATTCAATCTGGGCAGGAGATAGACCCAGAGCCTTCAACTGTGAGGTCAGATTATCCTGA
>JALSOY010000199.1 GCA_026986235.1 Caldifarciminota bacterium | reverse complement strand
CCGGTGCCGCCAAAAAAACTGAAATACTCGGCAGAATCTTCGGTACCGACATCTTCGGGGAAAGACTTTTCTACGCTGTTAAAAATAGAAAAGAAGTCGTTAAAAATAAAATTGAAACCATAGAAAGGTCCTACCTGGAACTTCAGGGCGTAACTGACGAGGAAATCCAGAAGCTTAATGAAGATCGAAAAAAAGTCAGGGAAGAGATTGCAAAACTCAGGGAAGAGAAAAAAAGACTCGAAGAGAGACTGAAAATCCTCGAAAAGCTCAAGGAACTGATGGAAGAAAGAGAAAAGACCAGAAGGGAACTGAGTGTCCTGAGGCAGAGAGAACCCCGGATAAACGATCTACGCGAAAGACTTAAAATTGCCGAAAAACTCTCACCCTATGCCATACTCGTCAAAACGATAGAAGACGCCCGGCGGAGAAAGGTGGAACTTGAAAAAACAGTGGAGAATCTCAAAAATCAACTCTCGAAAACCAGACCCGATTTTGAAAAAAATCGCGAAAAATGGGAAAAATTTATTCGAAAAGAATACCCGGAAACCCGATCCGGACTTCGCCTGAAGATCGAAAATGCAAAAAAGGCTAAAGAGAGACTAAAAAATCTTGATGAGCTCGAAAGAAGGCTGAAAACCCTGAATGCCGAAATCGCAGGTTTCGAAGAGAAATTAAAAGACCTGAGGAAAATTTCAGATGAACTGGAAAAAATTAGGGAGAAAATCGAAAATCTTAAGCTTTCTCCAGAAGAGGAGAAGCTTATTAATCTTGAACCCGAATTGAACTCTTTGAAAACAGAGTACGAACATACAAAAGAAGACCTTAGAAATCAGGAGGAGAGGTTCAGGGAGGAGAGAGGAAAAATTACCTTAAAAGTTGAAAAAATATTAAAAAGAGCGGGTCTCCCACGGGATACAGAAGACCCTGTCAGGGCACTCGATGAAATTTTAAAAGAGGTGGAAGAAGAAAAAGAAAGAACAGAAAAACTTTTGAGGGAAAAAGAACACCTGAATCTTGCCGTTACCCTCGTTGAGGACCTCAAAGAGGGAGAGCCCTGCCCCGTTTGTGGCTCTACCCACCACCCGGCCCCTGCAAGAAAAAGGGTTGATACCGGCGAGATCCAGAAACTCAAGGAGAAAGTTCTGAAACTCTACGAAAGAGAAAAGAACCTCATTCAGATTAAAACCGAGGTCGAAAAACTTTTAGAAAACCTTGAAAATGCCAGAGATAACTTCGAGAGGGAGAGAGCGAGGATCCTCGGGAAGCTGAAAAGCATGGAGGAGAAAGTTCAAAAGTATATAGATGAGTTTGATTGTGATAACCTCGAATGCCTTATAAAGATGACCAGAGAGGTAAAACTCCGAAAGAAAGAGATAGAAAAACTGATGAAAAAAGAGAGTGCACTGAGCGAAAGGCTACGAAAACTTCAGGGATTTCAGAATAAACTTGCGGTATTGAAAACAGAGAGGAGACAAACCCGGGACCTCATGAAAAAAATTCAGGAAGAAATAACCGATCTTACGGGAAATCAACAGCCAGACGAAGTTCTTAAAGAGGCCTCAAGGAAGTTAAAAGAACTTGAGAACCAAAAAAACTCCCTGCTCACAAATTTTGAAAACTCAAAAAAGGCCTTTGAAGAGGTGGATAACGCACTTACGAAAAACTATGGACTTCTTTCAGAGGTTGAGAGAAACCTCAGGGAAAGCACGAAAAAACTTGAAGAAGCGGCAAAAAGACTTAACATGACGCCAGAAGAACTAAAAAGGTCTATCCTGCCAGAGGAAGAAATTGAGAAAATGCGGAGGGTTGTCAGAGAGTACGAGAAGAGCCTCAATGACCTTGAAGCAGGGTTTAAAAGGATAGACGAGGAAGTCATGAAACTCCCTCTAAAAGAGCTTCCCGACAACGAACCTGAGAAAACCAGAAAGGAAGTTAACGATGTTTCGGCAAAACTCGAAGGTCTGAGCCTGAGACTTGGAGAAATCGGAAGAATGATAGAGGAAGGAAAGGAAAAGCTTGAGAAAAAGAAGGAACTCGAAGAGGAGCTTTCAGAATACAGGAGGCAGGAAAAATACCTGTCTGTGCTCCATTCACTTTTCCACGGCAAGAAATTTTCCCGGTTTGTGGCAAGATTTTACCTGAGTGAGATAATTCGTGAAGCCAATGGGTTCCTGAAGGATCTGACCGGCGGGAGGTTAATCATTGTGGGCACTCGCGGGGACGAGATGGATTTTCAGATCTTTGACTCCTTTACCGGTCATCCGAGGTCCACGAGGTCCCTCTCCGGAGGCGAAAGGTTTATCGTCTCCTTTGCCCTTGCTATTTCCTTTTCCCTTTACATTCAGCGAAGGAGCACGAGAAGCATAGACTTTTTCTTTATAGATGAGGGATTTGGCACACTGGATGATGACCTCCAGGACGCCGTGGGAAGAGTATTCGAGGAGATTCAGAGATCGGGAAAGCTCGTGGGACTCATCACTCATGTAAGAAAATTCCGCCACCTCGTGCCTTCACAGATCCTTGTGACGAGAGATTCTGAAACACGCTCATCTAAAATCCAGATCATAACCTGACTGGGGGATCATCCTCTCTCAAAATACCCCTTGGAGAAGGGGTTTTTCTCCACCCCAGAATCCCCCTTGGAGAAGGGGAATCATCTTCTCTCAAAATCCCCCTTGGAGAAGGGGGAGACAGGGGGATTGAAATTTCAAGCGGTTCGCATCCCCCTTTGTCCCCCTTCTTGCGAAGGGGGATTTTCGTCTTTTATGGTTCCCCTCTGGCAAAAGGGGGATTGTCAATTCCCCTCTGATTTTTTCGAACAGTTTCTCTGAGAGATTGACATGAGTTTCAAATAAAATTATTATTACCTGCAATCCAAAAACAAATTCAAGGAGAGTTGAAATAATGGGAAAATTATTGCCAAGGGAGGATTTGGCCGCTCACAAGTCACTGACGCTTGAGATTACAGGAGAAGAGCTTGAAAAAAAGAAGGAAGAGATAGCAAAGATTTTTCAGAAGACTCGAAAAATTCCGGGATTCAGGCCAGGTAGAGCACCCCTTAAGCTGGTTATGAATCGTTACGGCAGGCAGATAGAGGCTGAAGCGGTGGAAGAGCTCGCGTACAACAAAGTCATGGATGAGATAGATAAAAACATGTACGATTACATAAGGAGAACCCTCAAGCTGAAATATACGAAAAACGACGATGGCAGTTATTATGTTGAAGCGGAGTTTGATGTCATACCCCAGTTTTCCTTCCCCGACCTTTCCAGGATAAAGGTGGAGAAAAGGATTAGAAGAATCACGAGAGCAGATGTTGAAGAAGAACTCGAGAAAATTAGGATGCGCCACGGAAAATTCAAAGAGCTGGATAAATCTGCCGACGAAGGTGACTACATAATTTACGATTTTGAGGAAATCGATACCGGTTCAGGAAAAGTTGTACATCGTGCAAAGGAAGTGTTTGTGAAACTTGAATGGGGAAAAATCGACGCCACAGTATATGAACATTTGAAAGGGGCCAGAAAGGGGGATGTTATAGAGATTGATCGAAAACTTTCCATCGAAGGTGGTGAGAAGCTGCCCGTTAAACAGGTGTTTAAAATCAGGGCGGTTGCCACTCTTGAGTTACCCGAGCTCAACGACGAATTTGCAAAGCAATACGGGTACGAGTCTCTCGAAGATCTGAAGAAGGCGATAGAAGAGAGTCTCAGGAAGGAAGCTGAAAAGCAATCTGAAAATAATTTTAGGGCCGAACTCTTCAACAAAATTCACGAAATGATAGGCTTTGAACTTCCGGAAAGTCTTGTTGAGCAGGAAGTGGAAAGTATCATGAAAAACTATAATTTCCACATGCCTGCAGACGAACAGCGGACTGTTGCAGAAGTCGTGGCAAAGGAGAGGATTAAGGAAGACATCATCCTCTTTAGATTTGCCCAGCAAAACGATATAAAAATTACGGATGAAGAGGTCATCGAATACATCAAAGAACACCTGAAGGATAAGTCTAAACTGGACGAGGTTGTTGAAAAATACAGGAAAGAAAACCGGTTTGAAACCATAAGAAGACACCTTAAGTATGACAGGGCGTACGATATGCTTAAAAATCTGGTAAAAATGGAGGTCGTGATAGAGTGATGAAAGCGCAGTACATTCCTTATGTGATTGAGCAGACAGGCAGAGGTGAGCGAGTTTACGATATCTATTCCCGCCTCCTGAAAGACCGAATAATTTTTATAGGAAGCCCCATAGATGACCATGTAGCAAACCTTGTTATAGCCCAGCTTCTGTTCCTTGAGGCAGAGGATCCGGATAAGGACATTTATATTTACATAAATTCACCGGGAGGAGTGGTCAGTGCAGGTCTTGCCATCTACGACACCATGCAGTACATAAAACCCGATGTCTCAACGATTTGTGTGGGCATGGCCGCGTCCATGGCTGCTATCCTTCTCGCAGCAGGCACAAAGGGTAAGAGGTACGCGCTTCCTCACTCCAGAATCATGATACACCAGCCCATGGGAGGCGTGCAGGGACAGGCTACTGACATCGAAATTCATGCAAGGGAGATAATAAAACTCAAAAACATGCTGAATCAGATCCTGTCGAAGCACACGGGACAGCCTATAGAAAAGATCGAAAAGGATACAGATAGAAACTTTTTTATGTCGCCTGAGGAGGCCAGAGACTACGGCCTCATAGACGAAGTGATAGCCTCAAGGAAGGAGATGATAACAGATGGCAAGAAAAGAAAGAAGTAAAAAGTACGAACCGAGATGCTCTTTCTGCGGAAGACCTGAAAGTGAGGCAGGCAGGTTGATAAGTGGCCTTGACGGTTATATCTGCGAGGACTGTATAAGGCTCGCCTATGAGATTATAAATGAACCCGAGGCTCCGTCACAAAGAGCATCTGTGAAACCACCAAAACCCGAGGAGATAAAAGAGTTTCTCGATGAATATGTCGTGGGTCAGGATCACGCCAAAAAAGTACTTTCCGTCGCCGTTTACAACCATTACAAAAGGGTCAGTTATCACAGAAAGGATGTTGAATTAGAAAAGTCAAATGTCCTCTTGATAGGTCCCACAGGGACAGGTAAAACATTACTTGCCAAGACACTTGCAAAACTCCTGAATGTCCCTTTCGCCATCTATGATGCAACTCCACTTACAGAGGCAGGTTATGTCGGGGAGGATGTGGAGAACATCCTCGTGAGACTTCTCCAGGCCGCCGATTACGATGTCTCAAGGGCAGAAGTGGGAATCGTTTACCTCGACGAGGTTGATAAACTGGCCAAGAAGAGTGACTCCCCATCCATCACCAGAGATGTGTCGGGTGAAGGTGTCCAGCAGGCACTTTTGAAAATCCTTGAAGGCACAGTGGTGAATGTACCACCTCAGGGAGGAAGGAAACATCCTGAACAACCTTTCATTCAGGTTGACACGCGAAACATACTTTTCATCCTTGGTGGAACATTTGACGGTATAGAAGGCATCATTCGCTCAAGGCTGGGAAAGAAAACGGTTGGCTTCAAAAGCGAGATTCAAGAATTAACCACCGACGAGGTCCTCGAGAAGGTAAGACCTGAAGACCTGATAAAGTATGGTTTTATTCCAGAGTTTATCGGTAGAGTACCCGTCATTGCCACGATGCATGCACTTTCAAAAGAACATCTTATGAGGATAATGGTTGAACCCAGGAATTCGGTGTTGAAGCAGTTTGAAAGGTTTTTCGAAATGGAAGGCGTAAAGCTTACTGTTACGCAGGATGCACTGGAAGCGGTGGCAGAGATCGCCATCAGCCGGAAAACAGGGGCTCGTGGCCTCAGGGCAATTATGGAAGAGGTGCTGCTTGACACCATGTTTCACCTCCCCTCGTTAAGGGATGTGAAGGAAGTCATAGTAACGAGAAAAACCATTGAGGAAAAGAAACAACCCGAGTTTGTTTACTTTAAAAACAGGAGGAAGAGAGCTGAGTAGCCATGGAAAGGCAAACAAAATACCCTTTAATACCTTTGAGGGAAGTGGTTCTTTTCCCAAAGACCATCTATCCCATTTTAATTGCAAGGCCATTTTCTTTGAAGGCCGCCCGTCATGCCCTCTCTATGACGGGTGAGGCAGTCTTTGCAACACAGAAAAACAGTGCAATAGACACTCCATCAGAGCGAGACATTTACAAAGTTGCCGTGCTTGGAAAATTCGTCCAGCATGTGGTGGCTCCTGACAACAGCATCCGCTCTCTGGTACAGGGTATCACACGCATCAGACTCAGGCATGTTTACATGGATGAGGGTTACTTCGTAGCAGAATTCGACGAGTATCCATGGGCATACAGAGATATGGCACATGTTGAATCCCTGTCGAGAATGGTAAGGGAGTATTTCAAGCAATATACCGAACTGAACAGAAGTGTGCCTGACGAGGTGATAATAAATGTACTCGACAGACATTCAGACATAGAGAACTTTGCCGCAACCATAGCGATTCATCTCCCCATTTCCTTCCGGGATAAGCAGAGGCTTCTGGAGCGTAAGTATTTTGAGGACTTCTTAAATGAGCTGATAAAGATCCTTCTGAGGGAAATAGAGTTCCTGGAGCTCAAATTGCAGATTGAAGAAAGGGTACGGGAGGAGATAAAAAAGTCACAGAGACAGTACTTCTTGCAACAGGAAATAAAAGAACTCCAGAAGGAGCTCGGTGGAGAGGAGGAGGATGAGTTCTCTGTCCTCGAGGAGAAAATCAGGAAGGCTGGAATGCCCAGGGAGGTCCGTGAGAAGGCGCTATCGGAGCTCAACAAACTTAAAAGGACTCCCATGGTTTCCCCCGAGGCCACGGTCCTGAGGAACTACCTCGACTGGCTGATTTCTCTTCCATGGAACAAAAGGACAAGGGATAATCTTGACCTTGAAAACGCAAAAAAGGTGCTTGACGAGGACCACTACGGTCTTGAAGAGCCAAAGGAGAGGATACTTGAGTATCTCTCTGTACTGAAGCTCAAGGGGAAGATAAAGGGGCAGGTAATATGTTTCGTTGGTCCTCCTGGTGTTGGAAAGACATCACTTGCAAAGTCCATTGCGCGGGCACTGGGCAGAAGATTTGTCAGAATATCCCTTGGCGGCGTTCGCGATGAGGCAGAAATTAGAGGGCACAGGAGAACCTATGTTGGTGCCCTGCCTGGCAGGATCATACAGCAGATCAAGCGCGCAGGAACGAAGAATCCCGTATTTTTGCTTGATGAAATAGACAAAGTTGGCCAGGATTTCCGTGGTGACCCCCAGGCAGCTCTCATGGAGGTTCTGGATCCTGAGGTAAATCAGAACTTTCAGGATCACTACCTTGAAGTCGATTTTGATCTCTCAGAGATACTTTTTATTACCACAGCCAACTCCCTCTACGGGATCCCGAGACCCCTGCTTGACAGAATGGAGGTAATCCAGCTCAGGGGATACCTTGATTTTGAAAAACTTGAGATTGCAAAGAGGCACCTCGTACCCAAAAAACTTGCTGAAACCGGTCTTCCTGAGGATGCAGTTGAATTTACGGACAGTGCAATACTCAGGATCATTCGAGAATATACAAGAGAAGCGGGAGTTCGTGAACTTGAGCGCCTTTTGGCCAGAATTATGAGAAAGGTAGCAAAAAGATACCTCGAAAATGGTGAAAAGGCTGTGATTACTGACAAAAACCTTAAGGATTTTCTCGGATTGCCCAGATACAGGCACAGGAAAAGGGAAAAAGTCCTTCCTGTTGGCGTGGCCTATGGACTTGCCTGGACGGAATTCGGAGGAGACCTTTTAAAAATTGAGTCAGTTCTTATGAAAGGATCGGGCAAGCTGGAACTTACCGGCTCTCTTGGTGATGTGATGAAGGAATCCGCCAAGGCGGCCTTGAGCTACATAAGGTCACACTACAGAAAGTTCAATCTTCCTGACGATTTCTACAGAGATGTTGACCTTCATCTTCATGTTCCTGAAGGTGCGATACCCAAGGATGGTCCGTCCGCCGGTGTTGCCATCCTGGCCGCGATGATATCTGCCTTTACGAAAACCTCCATACCGGGTGATGTGGCCATGACGGGTGAAATTACCCTTTCTGGAGAGGTACTCCCTGTGGGTGGTCTTGAAGAGAAGATACTTGCAGCACGGAGGAGCGGTATCAGGAAGGTGATCCTGCCCTACGAAAACAAAAACAAGGTGAGAACTTTCAACTCCGAGATTAAAAGAGGACTGAAACTGGTTTATGTAAAAAATCTCGACGAGTTTGTCGATGAACTTTTCGGTGGAATGAAGTGGGATAAAACCCTGCCACAGTTCCGGGAGGGTGAGTATTCCACCTGGATAAGCCTGTAGATGGAAGAGAGGAAGGAGAAGGCACTACTCGTCGGAGTTGCAAAATCCTCAAGAGAGAGGTGGGACGAGGCTGACAGGCTCGAAGAGCTTGCACTGCTTGTGGAAACCGCAGGCGCCGAAGTCTTTGAAAAAGTTCTCCAGGTACGAGAAAAGATAGATCCAAGATTTTACATTGGAAAAGGAAAGGCTTATCAGATCCGGGAGATCGTTGAACAGTTCGGTATCGATCTCGTGGTGTTCGATACTGAACTCACCCCCTCTCAGGTGAATAACCTTGAAGAAATTATTGGCGTCAAGGTGCTGGATAGAACAGAGGTGATAATGGATATCTTTGCACAACACGCCAGAACCTCCGAGGCAAAGATTCAGGTGGAACTTGCCCAGCTCATGTACAGATTGCCAAGGTTAACAGGGAAGGGGCTTGCCCTTTCGCGACTCGGTGGAGGAATTGGCACTCGTGGACCGGGAGAGAAAAAGCTTGAAGTTGATAGAAGAAGGATCCTGGACAGGATACACTTTTTAAAACAGAAATTGAAGACAATAGAGAGGTCACGGGAAATCCAGAGAAAAAGGAGACAGCACATCCTGAAGGTGTCACTTGTGGGATACACCAACGCAGGTAAATCATCGATTATGAACTGTTTAACCAGGGCACATG
>JALSOY010000198.1 GCA_026986235.1 Caldifarciminota bacterium | reverse complement strand
GAGACATTTGTCCCCATGGATCAGGGTTCCCCTCCAGATAGCATCATGGGTGTATTAGACATGTTCTGGGTTTCACCCAGCGATCCCAATAGAATTATCGCTAAATTCTTTGAATTCGATAAAGGCTGGAAGGTGGTGAAACAGGGGGAGCATCTCCTTTATTCGGACGATGGAGGACAGAGTTTCACAGTTCTTCTACCGGAATACACCCCTCTCCGGGGTGCGTCTGAGGGGGATACTCTGGTTCTTTCGGTGATTGGTACCTCACCGGGTGTGTTGATCTCTTTGGACGGTGGATTAAACTGGTTGCCATTGCCAGAGGTTAGAATCCCGCCCACGGATGTTGAAATAATGGATGGCAACATATATGCGGCGACAGTGGGTCGGGGCGGTGAGTTCATCCTGATGAGGACCGTGCCGGGTCAGACTGACTGGGATACGGTTCCCGGAATGCCCACGGTGAGTGGTCTTCTGGATGCGCACCTTTCTTCAAACAGTGGATTTCTTGCCTTTGAGGCAATTACTCGAACAGGTAGCATGATTGGCGTTGAAGGTCCCGGAGTCTTCAGTGTGGATTATCCGAATTTCCCTGTTACAGAGATCCAGCTCATGGGTCTCGATCCCTCAGGATCCGGTTATATGGCTCTTCTCGCCTTCACTCCAGGTTTCAGTGCTTATTACACAGAGGATCCCTTTGTCGGGATTTCAGAGAGTAGGATTTTTCCTGACCTTGCAGATCTCGTCTATACAGAAAAAGGTCCCGTGCTGAATATTGGTTTAAATCAGAACTACAGGCTTGAGATTTTCGATCCTTCGGGCAGGAAGGTATTTGACAATGTGATGTGGAAAAAGAAGGTTGAACTTGCCAGGTTAAGTGGAAAAGGAGTTTACTTCTTCAGACTTAAATCAGGTGGTTACCAGAAGACCGGTAAGTTCGTCGTGCTCAAGTAAAGGAATTGTTCTGTGGGCTGACCCCCTCTTTCCTGGAGGGGGTCACTTTGCTTTAAGTGCTTCTGAAATCTTTTCAATGTCTTCCACCTCGAGGGAAGGGTAGAGGGGCAGGGTAAGTTCCCTTCTTGAGAACTCTTCTGTTATGGGGAGGTCAACCCTGTGATCTTTAAAAGCCGTAAAGAGGTGAACGGCGGGGTAGTGGACTGAAGTTTGAATTCCCCGGGTGGCAAGCCTCTTTGCCGTTTCCTCCCGGTTCCAGCTTTCGGGCAGGACGACGGGGAAGATGTAGTTGGCCGAATTTTCGTAATCATCAAAAGGGATGAGGAATTCGTCAGATAAGAGTTTCCTGTATGTCTCCACCAGTTTCGTCCTTTTTTGATTTTTCCCTTTCAGTTTCTTCAGCTGTACGAGGCCAATTGCGGCTGTTATCTCCGTCATACGGTAGTTAAAGCCTATTTCAACGACATCGTAGAGTGTATCTCCCCGTGTGTACTTTGAATAGCTTGAAGTTGTCATGCCGTGAGATCTAAGCAGTCTGGCCTTTCTGTAAACATTTTCATCGTCGGTAAGGATAAATCCACCTTCTCCGGTTGAAAGATTTTTGTTTGAAAAAGTGGAAAATGCTCCGGCGTTACCGAAAGTACCTGCAAATTTCTCACCGATTTTGCTTCCAATGGCATGGGAGGCATCTTCGATCAGTATCAGGTTATGCTTCCTGGCAATATCTCTGATTTCTTCGATAAACTTCGTGTATCCTGCGTAGTGGACGAAGATCACGGCGTCCGCCTCCCGGAAGTGTTTTTCCACTTCCTCCGGGTCAAGATTGGGATACTTCAGGGAGTGGATGTCCACGAACAGGGGAGTTGCCCCGATCCACAGAAGTGGTGATACGGTGGCGACGAAGGTCAGGGATGGGACGATGACCTTTGATCCCCTTTTTATTCCAGACGCCATGTAGGCGAGGTGAAGTGCCGTGGTGCCGGAGCTCGTTGCAACTGCGTACTTTACGCCGAAGTATCGGGCAAGTTCTCTCTCGTACTCCTCGGTTTTGGGTCCCTGAGTGATCCAGCCCGAGCGGATGACCTCGATTACAGCCTCTTCCTCCTCGGGTCCGTAATCGAGGTCAAAGAGTGGATAACGCCAGGGCACACTATTCCTTTTTAATCTTTTTAACG
>JALSOY010000197.1 GCA_026986235.1 Caldifarciminota bacterium | reverse complement strand
AGAGAAGAAAAGGATCAACTTTCAAAGGAGAAAGAAAAACTGGTCAGATCTGTTAATAAACTTGAAAGAGAGCTAAAGAAAATTTCAATAAAGCTCTCCATGTTTGAAAGATCATGATAGAACACAAAATAAAGATTTACGATATGGAGTTGCCAGTTGAGAGCGATCTCGATGTAGCCGAACTCAGTAAAATCCGGGATTTCATTGAGGACTGGATAAGAAGTGTTGAAGAAAAATTAAGGGATAGACAGAATGTAAACCGTGTACTCATAGTTTTACTCGCCTTTTTAAATGCTGCAATCGAATGCAGCAAAGACAGAGAAAGACTCAACGCAATGGAAGAGTCATTAAAGAAAATAATTTCAAAGATTGAGGAAATCGAATGACCATTTACATAATATTTTCAGGAGGTGAAAATAATTGGATCTTTTTCAGGTTAAAAAACAAAACGAGGCAATCCCACTTGCCAAAAGAATGCTCCCACAGACTCTTGAAGAGTTCGTGGGACAGAAACATATCCTTGGTGAGGGCAAGCCCCTAAGGAAACTTATAGAAGAAGACAGGCTGATTTCTGCAATCTTTTATGGCCCCCCCGGGACTGGTAAGTCATCCCTCGCAAGAATTATTGCAAACAGAACTTCAGCCCCGTTTATCTATCTGAACGCAGTTGAATCAAATGTTTCTGAATTGAAGAAAAAAATCGCTTTTGCAGAAAATCATTTCCGTATGACCGGTAACCGTGCCGTTCTATTCGTTGACGAAGTACACAGATTCAATCGCCTCCAGCAGGAATACCTGTTGCCTTCTGTCGAAAAAGGGACTCTCATCTTCCTTGGATCCACCGTTCAGAACCCATTTTTTGCCATTTCCAAGGCCTTAATCTCGAGAACCCTCGTTTTTGAATTTAAACCTCTATCTGTTGAGGAACTCATGGCTATCACGAGAAGGGCAATTGACGACAAGGAACGGGGGATCGGAAAACCTGGATTGAAATTCACAGATTCCGCCCTTAAAAAAATTGCCATAGCCTCTGAAGGAGACGCGAGAAGGGCTCTGAATTATCTTGAGCTCATCTCTCTCGTTGTTAATGAACCTGAAATTCGAGATGTAGAAGTTGAAAACATCATCAGCCACACCTTCCACTATGACAGAACAGGGGATGAGCATTACGACATGATCTCTGCGTTTATAAAATCCATAAGAGGGTCTGATCCTGACGCAGCAATGTACTGGCTCGTCAGGATTCTTGAATCAGGTGAGGATCCAAGATATATATTGAGAAGGGTCCTCGTCCATTCAGCAGAGGATGTAGGACTGGCTGACCCCATGGCACTTGTTGTTTCTGCATCAGCTTTAACGGCATTTGAGATGGTGGGCAGACCAGAGGGAGATCTTATCATCTCAGAGGCTGTCCTGTATCTTGCCACTGCCCCAAAATCTAACACCGTTTACAGGGCGTTAAAAAAAGCTCGTGATGTCGTAAAAAACTATCCGCGCGAAGAGGTGCCTCAGCACCTGAAAGACTCACATTATGAGGGCGCCAGAAAACTGGGCCACGGTGAAGGTTACATATATCCCCATGGACATGAAGGGGAAATTGACCAGAGCTATCTGCCTGAAAGTCTCAAAGATGTGAAAATTTTCGAGCCGGCAGGTGTAGGGTATGAAAAGATTCTAAAAAAGAAAAAGGAGGTTGATGAAAAATGATGTTCGTTTCCATACTGTTGTTAATAGTTGGATTGGTCGCCGGATTTGCCGCAGGTATTCTTTACTTTAAATCCAAATATGTGAAAAAACTTGAAGAGGCAAGGGGTAGTGCGGAAAAGATTATAGAAGAGGCCAAAAAGGAAGCTCACAATATCAAGAAAGAGGCCGAGGTAAAAGCCAAGGACTACTGGTACAGCGAAAAAAGAAAGTTTGAAAAGGAATCCTACGAAGAAAGACGGAGACTTGAAAGGGAGAGAAAGGCGCTCGAAGAACGGGAAAACCAGCTTGATAAACGGGCAGAAAGCATCTCTCGAAAAGAGCGCGAACTCAGGAACCTGGAGAAAACTCTACAGGAACGGGAAAGAGGAATTAAAGCAAAGGAGGAAAGACTCGAGCATCTGATACAGGAAGAGGCCAAAAAACTCGAAGAAGTTGCCAGGCTAACGAGAGAAGAGGCAAAGGCAGAACTCATGAGAACACTTGAAGCACAGGCTCGCTATGAAGCGGCTCAACTTGTTTATAAAATCCGTGAGGAAGCAAAGGAGAAGGCAGAAAAAGAGGCAAAGGAAATTATAGCCACTGCCATTCAAAGATGCGCGACCTCACATACGGCCGAATCGTCTGTGTCGGTTGTCCCCCTTCCCTCTGACGACATGAAGGGCAGAATCATAGGAAGAGAAGGAAGAAATATCAGAGCCTTTGAAGCCGCTACAGGTGTTGAAGTCATAATAGACGATACACCTGAAGCTGTCACACTTTCCGCATTTGACCCCATGAGGCGAGAAATAGCAAGACTTGCTCTTGAAAAACTCATGCAGGACGGGAGAATTCACCCCGCAAGGATCGAAGAAGTCGTGGAAAAAGTTAAAGCTGAATTCGATGAATATATCAAAAAAATCGGCGAAGAGGTGCTACTTGAGCTCGGTATAGCCGGCATCCATCCGGAACTCGTTAAGTACATCGGGAAAATGAAATTCCGTTACTCATACGGCCAGAATCTACTTCAGCATTCCATTGAAGTGGCAAAACTTTCGGGCATAATTGCCGGTGAGCTTGGATTAAGAGAGGATATTGCAAAAAGGGCAGGACTTTTACACGACATAGGAAAACTTGCCGACGATAATTACGAGGGTCCACATGCACTGATCGGCGGCCAGATTGCCAAAAAATTTGGTGAAAACGATCTTGTTGTCAACGCAATAGCAGCTCACCACGAAGATGTTGATCCACAGTCCCCGTACGCCGTTATCGTTGCCGCAGCCGATGCCATCTCAGGTTCAAGACCGGGAGCAAGGAGGGAATCCCTCGAGGCATACATCAAAAGGATTGAAAGACTCGAATCAATTGCAACGAGTTTCCCGGGCGTGGAAAAAGCCTACGCAATACAGGCAGGAAGAGAATTGAGAATCATAGTTGAAGCGGATAAGGTTTCCGATGTGGAAGCCTTTGATCTTGCTCGCGAGGTGGCAGGGAAGATAGAGGAAGAACTCGAGTATCCGGGTCAGATAAAGGTAACGGTGATAAGAGAAACGAGAGCTGTGGAGTACGCGAGGTAGATATAAACTGTGAGGGGTGGCGAAGGCGCATTTGCGCCTTCGCCACCCCTCACTTCCAAAAAGGAAAACTTTAATGAGACTACTCTTCATCGGTGATGTGGTTGGAAAACCCGGAAGGAAAGCACTCCGTGAACTTCTCCCGGGTTTAAAAAACGAATATAATGTCGATGTCGTCCTCGCTAATGTCGAAAATGCCGCAGGCGGCGCCGGTGTCACTAAAAAAGTACTCGACGAAATCCTCCGATACGGCGTACATGTTATGACAGGGGGAAACCACATCTGGGACAAAAAGGAAATATTTAAGTACATAAACGACTACCCTGCCCTGCTTAGACCGGCCAACTACCCACCAGGCGCCCCCGGAAATGGATTTATCGAATATACCACAGAGACGGGATTGACCATAACCGTCATTAATCTCATGGGACGACTCTTCGTCATGAATATAGACTGCCCCTTTAGAAAATTCGACGAAATTATTGAAAAAAACAAAAACAAAATCGTTATAGTTGACTTCCACGCTGAAACAACCGCAGAAAAACAGGCATTTGCCTATTATGTGGACGGTAGAGCCTCCCTCGTCGTTGGAACCCATACTCATGTTCAAACCGCAGATGAAAAAATCCTTCCCGGTGGAACAGGTTATATAACAGATCTCGGAATGACTGGCGGACTTCGGGGTGTCATTGGAATTAAAAAAGATCTTGCAATTCAAAGGTTCATCACTCAATTACCCGTTAAATACGAACCCTCAAACGAAGAAGTGGGCATTGAAGGGGTTTTTGTTGAGATTGACAGTTTAACGGGTAAAGCATTAAAAATTGAGCGTATAAGGAGGTATTTGAAATGAGAGAAATTGAATATGATCAAATTGTAGAAACTGTCAAAAACCTTGCCATTGAGTCAAATTCTGTACTCGATGAGGAAATGTACAGGGCGCTTGAACAGGCCCTCCAGACGGAAAAATCTCCTGTGGGCAAAGAAGTATTAAAACAGATTATTGAAAACGACAGGATTGCCAAAAACGAGATGATCCCTATATGTCAGGATACCGGTACCGCTGTGATGTTTGTCGAAGTCGGTGAAGAAGTCGTGGTCAAGGGTGGCCACCTGAAAGACGCATTGATTGAGGGAGTAAGGAGAGGATATGTCGAAGGTTACCTGAGGAAATCGATGGTTAAAGACCCCCTGAGAAGGGTCAATACTGGTGATAATACACCACCTGTAATTCATTTTGATATTGTTCCCGGTGACAGGCTAAAAATCATGTTTGCTCCAAAGGGTGGTGGAAGCGAAAATATGAGCATGGCAAAACTTTTCCCTCCGGCAGCCGGCAGGGAGGGAATTAAAAAGTTCGTCGTTGATGTTGTGGATCAGGCAGGTGGTAATCCGTGCCCACCCATTATCGTGGGCGTGGGTATCGGCGGAAATTTTGAAATGTCAGCAATCCTTGCAAAAAAATCACTTTTCAGGAAAGTGGGAGAAAGACATCCTGATCCTTTCTATGCTGAACTTGAGCTCGAAATTCTTGAAGAGGTGAACAAACTTGGCATTGGCCCCATGGGCCTTGGTGGAACTGTTACAGCCCTTGATGTTCATATCGAATATTATCCCTGCCACATTGCCTCCCTTCCCGTAGCCGTCAATATACAGTGTCATGCCAATAGACATAAAGTGGCTGTTTTATAGGAGGTTTTAAAATGAGTGACGAATATAAGAGGATAACACCACCATTGACCGATGAGGATGTGGCTCAACTCAGGATAGGTGACAAGGTCTTGATCACAGGTTACATTTACACGGCAAGAGATGCCGCTCACAAAAGACTGGTTGAACTTATCGAGAAAAATGAACCCTTACCCTTCGATATTAAGGGGCAAATAATGTACTATGTTGGGCCTGCACCTGCCAAACCGGGATATGTAATTGGATCGGCAGGACCTACAACTTCTTATAGAATGGATCCTTACACCCCACAACTCCTCAAACTTGGACTGAAAGGGATGATAGGGAAAGGTCAGCGTGGTGAAGCCGTCAAGGAAGCCATGAAAAAGTACAAAGCCGTATATTTTGAGGCAGTCGGAGGTGCTGGAGCACTCCTCGCAAGAAGAATAAAGTCTGTTGAGATTATAGCGTACGAGGATCTCGGACCTGAAGCTATTAGAAAACTCTATGTCGAAGATTTCCCCGTGATTGTCGCAAACGATATGTACGGTGGAGATCTATTCCTCGAAGGGAAAATGAAATACAGGAAAGTCGGATAGTCCTTTCCCCCTATGCCCCTTCTTTTGAAGGGGCATAGAGGGTTACCAATTAGTCCACCTGTATAAACTTTCTTCAAAGGGGTCTTTTGGAGACGAAGATCCCCCTTCGCCAAGGGGGATTGAGTGAGAAGATGATTCCCCT
This sequence comes from Caldifarciminota bacterium, assembly GCA_026986235.1. Lineage (GTDB taxonomy): Bacteria > Hydrothermota > Hydrothermia > B15-G9 > WFZT01 > WFZT01. The sequence goes on along the minus strand of JALSOY010000197.1, from coordinate 3,507 downwards.
TCACCAGGAGGATTTGGGAAACCCTGATCCCCCTTCTCTTGAGGGGACTCTGGAAACCAGGATCCCCCTTCGCAAGAAGGGGGACTAAGGGGGATGATTACCGCTTAAAAATTCTCTGGTAGTTCAGTCACTTTTACCGTATAATTATACAATGCTCGCAAAAAGGATCATCCCCTGCCTCGATGTAAAAGCCGGTAAAGTTGTTAAAGGAGTAAAATTTCAGGATATAAGGGAAGTGGGTGATCCCGTTGAACTTGCAAGAAAATACAATAGCGAAGGAGCGGACGAACTCTGTTTTTTAGACATCATGGCGTCGTACGAGTCCCGCAGAACCATGGTTGACCTCGTCAGGGAAGTTTCGAAAAGCGTATTCATTCCATTTTCCGTCGGAGGTGGGATAAATTCCATTGAGGACATAAGGGAGGTATTGCTCGCCGGAGCTGATAAGGTATCCATCTGTACAGCTGCCCTGAGGAATCCAGACCTTATTCGAGAGGCAAGCGAGATCTTTGGTTCACAGTCCGTAGTTCTTTCCATTGACGCCAGAAGGGTGGGCAGTAAATGGCACGCCTTTTCCCATGGTGGGAGATACGACACCGGCAAGGATGCCGTAAAGTGGGCAGTTGAAGGAGAAAGACTGGGAGCAGGGGAAATCCTCCTAAACTCCATAGACTCAGACGGTACTGAGGCTGGATACGACATAGAACTCACAAAAGCTGTTTCAGAATCTGTGGGTATTCCGGTCATAGCATCTGGAGGCGCTGGCACCCTCCAGCAGATATACGAGGTTTTTGAAAAGGGACACGCAGACGCTGCCCTTGTGGCCTCCATGGTGCACTTCGGGAAGTTTACCATAGAAGAAATCAAGTCTTTCTTAAAAGAAAAGGGAGTTAATGTCAGATGGTCATACCTTCAATAGATCTGATGAACGGCAGGGCCGTACAGCTTAAAGGTGGCAGGGAACTCGTTTTAGAAAAAAACGATCCTGTCTCCCTGGCAAAAGAGTTCGACAGGTACGGCGAGATTGCCGTTGTGGATCTGGACGCAGCCCTTGGGAGAGGAGAGAATATAAAAATCATAAAAGAAATATGCGGATTTGCAGACTGCCGGGTTGGGGGAGGCATAAGATCGGTTGAAAAAGCCAGACTACTTGTTTCTTATGGCGCCAGAAAGGTCATTGTTAGCTCGAAGGTGTTTGAAAATGGGAAAATAAACTTCGGTTTCCTCGAAGACCTCAACCGGAGTATCGGCTGGTACAGAACAATGGTCGCCATCGATGTGAAAGGTGAAGAAATCTTCGTCAAAGGCTGGCGTGAAAGGACTGGTCTTAATGTTTTCGAAACTGTTAAAAAACTTGAAAAGTATGCATCGGAGTTCCTTTTTACAGATATTGATCGGGAAGGTTCACTTTCAGGATTAAACTTTGAGAAAATCGAGAAATTAAAGTCAGCCACAGATGCAAAAATCACCGTAGCCGGTGGTGTTAAAGATCTTGAAGATCTGAAAAAACTGAAAGGTGTTGATGCACAGGTTGGTATGGCAGTCTATACCGGGAAAATCGATCTGAAAGAGGCGTTTATTGAACTTCTTAACTGGAAGACCGAACTTCTTCCAACCATAACTCAGGACCACACCGGTCAGGTTCTCACTCTTGCCTACAGTAACCGGGAATCACTGAGACGGGCGTTTGAAACCGGAAAAATGTGGTATTACAGCAGATCGAGAGAAAAACTGTGGATGAAAGGTGAAACATCAGGAAACTATCAGTATTTGATAAAGGTGAGAGCAGACTGTGACAGGGACACCATCCTTGCCACAGTAAGGCAAAAGGGGGTTGCCTGTCACCTTGGGAGTTACTCCTGCTTCGGAGATAAAAGATTCAGCCTGCAGGAACTCTACGAGATCGTCCAGGATAGATTAAGAAATCCAGGTCCCGGATCCTACACTGCCACCCTTGACGATAAAAAGGTAAGAGAAAAACTCCTTGAAGAATCAAAAGAGGTCGTGGAGGCAAGGACGAGAGAGGAGATAATCTGGGAGGCTGCAGATGTACTATACTTTTTAACCGTACTCCTTGCCAGAGAAAATGTCACCATTGACGATGTTCTCAGAGAGTTGAGGAGGAGAAGATGGAAATAAGACATGTCCGTGATTTTTCCCTGGTAGAAATTCAGGACATACCTGCAGATGTGGTCCGCAGAGTATCGGAAATAATCGATTATGTAAAAAATGAGGGCGACAGGGCTTTATTTGACCTGACCAGAAAGTTCGACGGTGTAAAACTCAACTCCCTTGTTGCTGAGAGGAAAAATTCCAGGGTAATTGACGAAGATGTGCAGGCTATTTCTGATGCTTATTCCAGTATTCTTAAAGTCTCTGAGGCACAGAAAAATTCCATTACTGGCTTCGTCCTTGAAGTAACTCCGGGTGTGAGAGTAAGACAGAGGATAAGGCCACTCGAAAGGGTGGGTATATATGTTCCTGGCGGATTTTACCCTCTTGTATCCACACTTCTAATGTGCGGAACTCCAGCAAAGGTGGCAGGTGTAAAGGAGATATATGTCGCAACTCCTCCGGGGAAAGATGGTATCGTAAATCCGTACATTCTTCATGTAGCTGACCTCATCGGAGTCAATAAAGTCTTCACCGTGGGTGGAGCCCAGGCAATCGCAGCATTTGCCTATGGAACAGAGTCCATCCCCAGGGTTGATAAGATCGTCGGTCCCGGTAACATCTATGTAAACGCTGCCAAAAAACTGGTCTTCGGTACTGTGGGAATAGACTTTGTCGCAGGGCCCACAGAGATCCTGATAATTGCTGATGATTCAGCAGATCCCCGCACCGTTTCATACGATCTCCTTGCGCAGGCAGAGCACGACTACAATGCAAGACCCATGATTGTGTCAACGAGCAGGAGCCTTCTTGAAAAAGTTATCGACCACATCAGAAAAATCCTCAAAAATGAACCTGGAGAAGTAGCCTCAAAGTCCATTGAAAAAAATGGGATTTTCCTCCTCGCTGACTCAATTGAGGAAGCAATCAGGGTGGCAAACGAGATTGCCCCAGAACACCTCGAGCTCCAGATAAGGTTTCCAGAAAGAGTTATCGAAAAGCTGGAAAACTTTGGAACCCTGTTCGTGGGATACTTTTCGGCAGAAGTACTCGGAGATTACTCTGCCGGGGTAAATCATGTGCTTCCCACAGGCGGTGGCGCAAGATATACGGGCGGCCTCCATGTTAAAGACTTTATGAAAATTCAGACCATACTGGAAGTTCAGGACACAGGATTTAATAGAATATCCGGAACTGCCGCGAAAATTGCGGAGATCGAATCTCTGTACTTCCATCGCAGATCAGTGGAGGTGAGAAATGAATAAATACCTTAGCGGATTCTTGACTGTTTTATTTATGATGAATAAAATTGCGGGCGTTTTATCATGCTTGAGGTAATCGTTAGAAGGTTGTGGCAGAGTATAATTGTTTTACTCGCCGTCTCGTTACTCGTTT
>JALSOY010000196.1 GCA_026986235.1 Caldifarciminota bacterium | reverse complement strand
CCGTATTCGGACCATTGTCCTGTAGAGTTTTAAGGCAGTGTTCCTGTCAATCTCTGACATAATTTACCTCCTCTGGTTTCGGATTCCAAGAACCTTTCCCCTCCCCTGAACCAGGGGGAGGGGATAGAATTTTTCCCCTGGAGGTGTGCCGCACTGATTCAGAGGAAAACCTGATTTTAAGGCGTTTTTCCAGTTTTTCTAAAAAGACCCTCCTTGCAAATCCCATATCGAGATCCCTCCCCAAAAGCTTTTTAAGGGATGTCATCCTCACCCATTTTATTCCGCACGGTTCGATCATATCAAAGTATCTGAGATCAACATTTATGTTGACGGCGATACCGTGGAATGTGACCCACTTTCTCACAGCAAGTCCTATGGAAGCTATTTTCTCCTCTCCCACCCATACGCCCGGGTATCCCTTTCTGATGTAGGCGTCAAAACCAAAGTGTTTAATAAGGTCAGATGCGGCATTTAAAATTGTGCGGGAAAATGCGTGGACATCGGTAACTTTAAAGATAAAATAAGCAACGAGCTGGCCAGGACCGTGAAAGGTAACCTTACCACCCCTTTCAACCTCGTAGATGGGAATGTTTGTGACAGTTAAAATATTTTCGTGTCCCCCGTGTTTACCGATCGTGAAAACAGGGGTATGCTCAACAAGTATAAGGGTATCCGGTATCCTGTCGTTGATTCTTTCCTCAACGAGCTTCAGCTGAAAACTTCTCACCTCTCCGTAATCACGGAGACCAAGGTCGTAAAGGAGCCCGGCTCTCATCGACCAGGTATATAGGCAATTTTAGTTCCACACAAAAGTCGTGTTTTTAAGCGGGTTTCAGCACTTTCACAATCCGAAAAGTGTAAATTTATTTTACATCACTGTAAAAATTTGTAAATAGTCCTTAGCTGGTGGTGTTAAAAATGTTTACAGACCGGATTATCAGGATCTGTTTATCTTCTGGAGGGCAATTCTGACAAATCCGTCTGACTCTTCGAGGTATTTAACGGCCGTGTCGTAATCGACATTGCCAAGGATCATGACGATTGCAATTTTAACGCTTCCCTTTGCCTTTTTGAGGTATTCTTCGGCCGTTTCGTAGTCAACGCCGGTGGCGATCATTATCACTCTTTTGGATCTTTCAACGAGTTTCTGGGAGGTCGCCCACAGGTCAACCATCATGTTTTCGTAAACCTTCCCGAGCCTTACCATGGCAGCGGTGGAGATCATGTTGAGAACAAGCTTTTCTGCCGTTCCTGCCTTCATCCTCGTGGATCCCATTACCACTTCTGGCCCTGTTGCAGGGCAGATGAGGACATCCACATCAACATCAACTTCCTCCCGTGGTATGGCTGTTATAAATCCCGTCTTTGCCCCTATACTCCTTGCGTACTCAAGGGCTCCAAGGACATAAGGGGTCCTCTTCGACGCCGCAAGTCCTATTACGAAGTCCTTAGATGTGACACCTCTTTCCATGAGATCCTTTTTACCATCCTCCCTCAGGTCTTCCGCACCTTCAACGGCCCTTATGAGTGCCCCGTATCCACCTGCGATAAGTCCCTGAACGAGATAGTGCGGTGTCCCATAGGTCGGTACCAGTTCCACAGCATCCAGTATCCCCAGTCTCCCGGATGTCCCTGCTCCTATGTAAAAAATCCTCCCACCATTCTTTATAGTGTCAACATAAATCCTGACTGCCTGCGCTATGTAGGGTATCTCCTTCCCGACGATTTCTGCAACCTTTTTATCCTCCTCGTTAATTATTTTCAGCACTTCTTCAACAGGCAGGACATCTATGTCCCTGGATGCGGGATTTCTCTGTTCAGTTAAAAGGTCTTTTATTTCGTCAAAAACCGGATTTCTTGGCATAAAAACCTCTCATTTTATTATGTGAAGCCAGTCACCGAGCAGGAAACCCACTCTTCCAATCAAAATGGACACCCTCGCCATGACTGTGAAGCCAAAGGATGCCCCGAAAGAAATCATGATGAAGGCAATTCCAACTCTGGCGATCCTGCCGAACACTCCTCTATGCTCACGGGAGAAAAAGAAGTAAAATATCGTGGTGATAACGCCAACGATAAGAAGCCAGTTATTTAGTGTTCCAAGAGGATTATTTTTTACCCACAGATCCAGGACAGTTGCCCTCATCTGTGGGAACAGAACACCCTGAATGGCGCCTGTTAGGCCGAGGCCTGCTCCGAGT
>JALSOY010000195.1 GCA_026986235.1 Caldifarciminota bacterium | reverse complement strand
GCGCCGCCAACGGTACCCGGTATGCCGTAGAGCTCTTCCATGCCGGAAAGGCCGCGGGTCGCGTTTTCCCGTAAAAGTTTGTTCAGATTGACACCTGCACCGGCTACAACTTCCGAATTCAGGTATTCGAGACCGTTGAAGTTTTTCATGCTGATAACAAGTATGTCAAAATTTCTGTCGTCAAAGATGACATCGGAGCCACCGCCGAGGATAAAGATTTCTATCCCCCGGTCCTGAGCCCACTTTAAAAGGTTTAAAAGTTCTGCTCCATCCTCTGGTTCTGCGAAGTAGCTCACGGTTCCACCGACTCCCATGGTGGTAAGTCTGGATATGTCTATGTTACGCGTTATTTCCATTCTTCTAAAAGTTCTTCTCCAATTTTCCAGACATCTCCGGCGCCGAGGGTCAGGAGGAGATCTCCGCTCTTTAGATTTTCTTTCAAAAACTTTTTAACATCCTCTTTATCCTCGATGAGGTGAACACATCTGTGCCCCGATTTTTTTATCTCTTCGTAAATGAGGGAGGCATCCACTCCCGGTATCGGACTCTCACCTGCGGGGTAAAGTCTGGTAACTATTACGAGATCGGCCTCGTGGAAGACTTTGCCGAATTCGTGATGAAGTAGCTTTGTCCGTGAATATCTGTGTGGTTGAAAGACGACAACGATCCGTCCCTTCCAGAACTTACCGAGAGTTTCGAGTACTGCATCGATTTCAGAAGGATGATGGCCGTAGTCATCCATGAAAGTTATGCCATTAACCCTGCCTTTAAATTCCATTCTGCGCATGACACCGGGGAACTCTTTCAGGGCATCCCGGATCTTTTCGGGGTCGATATCGAGCTCAAGTCCAACGGCAAAGGCGGCAAGTGCGTTTTTTACATTATGGATACCGGGTATCCTGAGTTCAGCCTTTGCGATCTCTCTGTCTCCTTTGAAAACGGTAAATTTCGATCCTGTGCCACTCAATTCCACATCTCTTGCGTAGATGTCTGCCTGTCTTTTGAGACCGTATGTGATAAGCCTTTTCTTGATCTCGGGAAGAATGTCCTGGTTGTTGGGATCATCGAGGTTAACTATTGCTGCACCGTAAAACGGGACGCTGTTTGCAAATTTCACGAACGCCCGCTTGAGGTTTTCGAAGTCTCCGTAGGTATCGAGGTGTTCTCTGTCTATGTTGGTGATCACGGCAAGTGTGGGAAAGAGCAGGAGGAAAGATCCATCGGATTCATCTGCCTCGGCGACGAGAAAATTGTTCTGGCCGAGTCTGGCTCCTGACCCGAGAGTTCTGAGTCTTCCACCGATAATCAGGGTGGGGTCGTAACCCGCCTTCTCGAGCACCGTTCCGACCATAGAGGTGGTGGTCGTCTTTCCGTGGGAGCCGGAGACTGCGATGGAATATCCCATTCTCATAAGTTCTGCAAGCATTTCAGCCCTTCTTATAACGGGTATTCCTGCCTCTCGTGCAGCTTTTACCTCGGGATTGGTAGCAGGTATTGCCGTTGAGACCACCACAATCCGGGCACCTTCGATGTTCTCAGGTCTGTGACCGTAGAATATCTTTATTCCAAGCCTTTCAAGCCTCTCAGTGACATCGGTTTTTTTGATGTCTGAGCCTGTGATAATAAAGCCGAGGTTGTGTAAAACCTCTGCAATGCCGCTCATGCCTGATCCGCCTATGCCGACCATGTGTATTTTATGGTATCTTTTTTTGAAGAATTCGTTATTGAAGATCATTGGGCGTCCTCCAGAATCGTTTTAACTATTTTCTCCTCCGGTTTTTCAGGAGCAAACTCCCTCTGTGCCTGAATCATTTTTTCAGATTCCTTATAAAGGACTTCTGTGATCATATTCTTCAGCGTATGGGGGGTGAGGTCGTCTTCTAATAAGACCTTTGCAGCCCCACGCCTTTCGAGCGATCTTGCGTTTTCGATCTGGTGCCCGTGGGCAAGTTGAAGAGGAACGAGAACGAGGGGTTTACCAAACTTCATCACCTCAAAAATCGTGCCTGCGCCTGCCCTTGATACGACAACATCGGCAAGGGAGTACATGAGTCCCATGTCCCTGAAAAAGGGCTCAACTTTGTAATTTTCACCTGTAAGGCCCACGGATTTAAAATACTCCAGATTCACCTTTCCACACTGGATAAAGAAGAATACATCCTTCATGATTTTTGAAAGCTGGATACCCGTTTCTGCCAGTTTGAGTGCGCCCTGAGACCCTCCAAGGACAAGAACGATTTTCATTCCTTCTGGAACACCCACATATTTTCTTGCATCCGGATAAAATCTCAGGTCCCTTACAGGATTTCCCGTAAAAATCACCCTTGCTCCCTCAAGGTAGCTCTCCGTTTCGGGAAAGGACACAAATACGGCTTTTGCCTTTCCTGCGAAGGTTTTTACTGCGGCGCCGGGGACCACATTCTGCTCCATGAGATAGAAGTTCATGCCGGAGAGAATGGCTGAAATCACCGGTGGAACACTCGGAAACGCCCCGGTCGCAAGGAGCACACCGCTATTTTTTAATCTCATCGTCATAGGCATACTTTTAATGGTTCCGGCAAAATTTTTCAACAAATTTATTGCCAGATTAGCCCTCTTGCCAGTTACAGGCGCAGATGGTATCATGTGGACTTCAAAATTATCCAGGTCTAAGTCTATTCGTGGACTGGACATAAGGATTTTTACCTGAAGACCAGTTTTTTTAGCGAAGTTTGCCACAACTATTGCCGGAAAAATATGGCCGCCTGTGGCTCCTGTTGAAATAATCAGTGTTTCAGGCATTTTTCTCCTTCAAAATTCTGAGTAATATCCCGGCAAGTGCCATGTTTATCATCATGGCACTGCCTCCGTAACTTACAAAAGGCATGGGTACCCCGGTTGCCGGAATGAACCCAAGGGAAGTTGCCATGTTTATCAACGCATAAAGCACAAAAGTAAAAGCGATGCCGAAGGCCAGGACCCTGTATTCCATATCCCTGTAGAACCGGATAATTCGCTTTACGACCAGCAGGTACAGGGCGAGAAACAGGAAGAGGAGTCCGGCAGTTCCCACAAATCCCATTTCTTCGCCTATTACCGCATAAACAAAGTCTGTGTCTGCCTGTCTCAGCAGATAGAAAAACTTGTGTGATCCCCCGCCAATACCCACGCCAACGAATCCTCCGTTCTTTATCGCCTGTACCGCGTAGTAAACCTGCTCACCCTTTTTGAGGTGTTTTCGGCTTATAAAGTTTTCAAACCTTTCGCGGGCGTTACTGGAAAACTTTATTCCTGCGGTGGTGAGAACAAGGGCAAATGCAGCAAATACGAACACGGACCTCAATCTCAGACCACCCACGAAGAGCTGTGCAGTGGCAATTGTGACAAGGATTATGGATGTTGAGACATTTGGCTCGACCAGAATTAAAATGGCGTTGATTCCCACAAATATCATGGGGTTTAAAAAGTTTTTAACGATACTCTTTTTCCTCTGCAGGCCTTTGGCCGTGAAACCGGTTATGAAGAGGAGAACTGCAAGCTTTGCAAATTCAGACGGTTGAAATGTAACAGGTCCTATAACGAGCCATCTGTGATATTTGTACGGTGACAGGAGAAGCACGAGAATGAGAAATACGGTAGAAAATCCAATGAAGACGAACCTGCTTTTTACGAGTGCCCGGGGGTTTATGAGGTAGAAAATGAAAGCAACGAAGATCCCGACCATGACCCTCACAATGTGATCAATCAGGTATCTCGTGTAGCTGGTGTTGTGTTCAAGGACTTTAAAGTATCCAGCACTGGGGGTGATTATGAGGCCAACTATAACAATAGCCAGGAGGATGGAGAAAACCGTCCAGTCGAATCCCCCGGTCTTTTCAGACTCTCTATCCACTACAGGCTCTTCTGCGTACTCATCTGCAAACAAATCTTTTGACTTCATCTTTGAATCTCTCCCCCCGTTCTTTATAGTTTTTAAACATATCAAAGCTCGAAGTTCCCGGTGAAAAAAGGATCGCATCACCCGGCGCTGAAAGGCTGAAAGAAAGCTCCACAACTTCCTTGAGATCTCGAGCTTTGAAGGTGGATACAACACCTTGAAAAACCCTTTCAAGATGCGGGCTGTTTTTACCAAAAATTATGAGGAACTTCACTTTGTCTTTAATCTCAGGTACCAGAGTGGAGTAGTCGAGGTGTTTTTCTTCACCTCCCATTATGAGGATTACATTGCCCTCGAAGGCACTTAAAGCACCGAGAACGGCGTGGGGATTTGTCGCCTTTGAGTCGTTATAAACCCTGACGCCTTTATGCTCCACAACCAGTTCAATTCTGTGAGGGAGGCCCGTAAAGTTCAGGAGAACATCCCTGACCCTGTCAACTGATGCTCCTGCGAGGAGTGCTATGAGAGACGCGGCGAGGGCGTTTCGGACATTATGCTCTCCTTCCACCCTGAGCTCGTTTCTCTTCACAATGTCGAAACTTTTGCCCGTGGGCAGGTGAACCTTTAGAACACCATTTTCCACATGGGCATTAACCTTTTCTTTCGTGCTGAAGAAAAGGACTTTTGATGGTGCAAGTTTTGCCGCATCCCTTGTGAGTATGTCGTCGTAATTGAGAACGAGAAAATCGTTTTCATGTTGATTTTCGAAGATTCTGTACTTCGCCATAATGTATTCGTCCATGCTCGAGTGCCAGTCCAGGTGATCCTGGTCAATGTTCAGTATAGCTGCCACATCAGGCCTGAAGTCAACTGTTGTCATGAGCTGGAAGCTGGATACTTCAACCACATAGGTCCCCTTTTTGAAGGCAAAAGATGACAGGGGATTTCCAATATTTCCGGCCGGAACTGACCCTTCGAGCATCCTGGATATCAGTGTAACGACCGTTGACTTCCCGTTTGTGCCGGTTACTGCGATGAACCTTCCAGGAGTGAACCTGTAGCCCATTTCGAGTTCCCCCATGAACGGAATCCCGAGACCTCTCATGGACGAAAATGGATACCTGTTTAACTTAACTCCGGGGCTCAGAATCACGAGGTCAGAGTCCAGGATTCTGGCAGAATGCCCTACTTCAAGTTCTATGTCCTGTGATGTAAGGAATTCCAGAACATCTGGTGCAGGCTGGTTTTTATCGGACACAAGGATACTTCTGCATCCGAGTCTCAACAGGAGTTTCACGACCGAAATTCCTGATACACCAGCTCCGGCTACAACAACTCTTTTGCTCGTTATGCTCTCTTTGAAGCCTTTCATCTTATCTTCAGGGTTGAAATTGCTATCACGGCGAATATAGCCGAGATGATCCAGAATCTGACGACTATCTTGTTTTCATCCCAGCCCAGTTCTTCAAAGTGGTGATGTATGGGGGCCTTTCTGAAGATCCTTTTACCACCGGTAATCTTAAAATAACCAACCTGAGCGATAACTGAAAGGGCTTCCATTACGAAGAGGAAACCTGCGATTGCCAGCAAAATTTCCTGTTTGGTGAGGATGGAGACGATACCCAGAGCACCACCAATTGACTGGGAGCCCGTGTCTCCCATAAAAACATCAGCTGGATGAGCGTTGTACCAAAGAAATCCAAGAAGTGCACCGAGGAAAGAACCGATGAACACTGAAAGTTCACCTGCACCGTTGACATAGAGAATGTGGAGGTAGCCAGAAAGTATCCTGTGTCCCGTTATGTAGGAGATAATAAGGAAGACACCGAGTGTGGGTATGGCCGCGCCGGCGGCAAGTCCATCAAGTCCATCTGTAAGATTCACCGAATTGGTTGCCCCTATAAAAACGAGCATAATAAACACGAAATAAAGGGGACCAAAGTTGATGAAAAAGTTTTTAAAAATCAAAAACTGTGTCTTCGTCCTCACCCCTTCAGGATAGATTTTGTAGATCATGAAGACGACGAAGAGTGAGAGTAAGAGGTGTCCCAGCATTTTGGCCCATGCCGGTAGCCCTCTCTTTTCCGCAGATCCTTTTAATTTGGTCAGGTCATCTATAAAGCCAAAGAGGCCCAGATAAACTGTTACCACCATGGCGGTGTGGATAAACAAGTTCTTCAGATTTGCCCACAGAAGGGTTGCAACGATAACGGAAACGACGAAAACGATCCCACCCCCTGTGGGGGTTCCCTCCTTTTTCCTGTGTGTCTCAGGCGCAAACCTGTAAATCTTTTCCGGCATTTTGACCTTTTTTATGAACAGGGGAAGGAATATCATGGTAAGGATGAAGGCAGTCACAGACGCATACATGGTTCTGAATGTGATGTATCTGAAAAGGTTAAAAACGATGGAGTATTTTGCCAGAGGATAGAATATGTGGTAAAACATCTACTTCCTCCTCAGTTTTCCCACTATTTTTTCAAATTCCATGGCCCTCGATGCTTTGAGAGCCAGGAACACCTCACCACTGATGTTTGAGAGAAATTCCACGATCTCCTCGTGACTTTTCATGTGCATGTTCAGTTCTAAATCCCCTGCCTCCATGTTGTAGAACCTTGCGAGTTCACCGAGGGTTAGAAGTCTCCTGAATCCCAGTTCCCTGATTTTTTTGCCTATTTCCCTGTGAAAGAATTCTGAGTTCTCACCCAGTTCAAACATATCACCAAGTACGAGAATTACCCTGTCTCTGTAAGGTAAAAGTGTTATCAGAAAATCCTCCATGGAATCCGGGTTGGCATTGTAAGCGTCGTTCAGGATTGTAAAGTTACGAAACCTTATAAGCTCTTTCCTCATACCCACGCCTTTGAACTCCATGAGGCCTTCCATAATCCGGTCTTCTGATATTCCCAGTACTTTACCCACGGCGAAGGCGAAAAGAGCGCCGTAAACCGTACCGTAACCACCGGGGTTCAATCGCAGCTCAAACTTTCCATTGATGGTAAACTCCACTTTCTCAAAATCCAGGTAACCAATTTTTGCGTGATAATCAGCGTTCTCGTCTTTTGTGGAAACTGTTATCAGCTTTGTGGCTCTTTTCTGGAAGAGGGTAAGGAAGTTCGTATCTTTGTTTATGATTGCTATACCGGGATCTTCAAGATGTTCGAGGATTGAAGCCTTCTCTTCAGCTACTTTATCCACCGACTTAAAGAATTCGAGGTGTGATCTCCCAATGGATGTTATTATCGCAATGTGTGGCTTTACAATGGCAGAAAGTTTTCCAATCTCTCCCGGGTGGTTTGTCCCGATTTCAGAAATGAGAGTGTCTAAATCCTCGTTAACCCTTAGAATGGTGAGCGGTACGCCGATAAAGTTGTTGTAACTTTTCGGGCTTCTATAACACCTGAAAGAACTTTTGAGTGCGTGATACACCATTTCCTTTGTAGTGGTTTTGCCTGTGGAGCCTGTGACGGCCAGGACAGTCACATTTCTTAAATTTTTTCGATGAAATGCGGCGAGTCTGCCGAGGGCGGATACAGTATCTTCAACTTTTATGATGTTCCTTCTTTCCGGCAGGAAATTACTGGATACGACGGCCCCTGAAGCTCCTCTTTTGAAGGCGTCTTCAACGAAGTTTTCACCGTTGAACCTCTCGCCTTTTATTGCGAAGAATAGTTCTCCCTCTTTAAGTGTTCTTGTGTCGGTCGAGAAACCCGAGACCGGGATGTTTTCGTCACCGATCAACCTGCCATCAACGATTTTTGCCACTTCACCCAGAAAGTATTTCATAAACCACCTCTTTATCGCTAAAGTGAATTTTTTTACCTCTGATTTCCTGATAATCCTCGTGTCCCTTACCGGCAATCAGGATGGTATCTCCCGGTCCGGCAAGATTGACTGCCCGTTCTATTGCCTCTTTCCTGTCCACAATCCACTCGTGATTTACTGATACGCCTCCTCTTATGTCCATGATAATCTTCAGGGGATCCTCACCGCGGGGATTGTCAGATGTTAAAATTATAAAGTCAGAGTACCTGGAGGCGACAGCACCCATGAGATGCCTTTTCCCGTGATCTCTTTCGCCACCTGCACCGAAAACAGTGATCAGTCTTCCATGTGTCAGGGGTTTCAGTGTAGCCAGCACTTTCTCAAGTGCTTTTGGTGTGTGGGCGTAGTCTATGAAAATGTTTATGCCGCCTGAACTTATCCTCTCCAGTCTCCCGGGAATGGACTTGATGCTCTTTATGGCCTGAGTGATTGTTTCTGGCGATATTCCTTCAGAGTAAGCAACGGCAAAGGCAGTGAGTGCGTTATAAACATTGTGCTCGCCTATGAGATTCATCTCCACTCTGAAGGTTTTATCGCGGTACCTCACGGTGAAGACTGTACCACGAATGGAAAGCCTCTCCGGTATTCCCCGGAAGTCTGCCTCCCTTTCAAGGGAAAGAGTGATAATTTTGCCCGGTACTGAAATAAACAGTCTGGAATGGATATCATCGGCATTGACGAAGCCCCGGGCACCTGACATTAATGCCCGTGTGAAAAATTTGAGTTTGGCGTTCATGTAATTTTCAAAAGTACCATGGTATTCGAGATGCTCACGGGAGAGGTTGGTAAAGACGACATTCCTGAAGCGGACCTCATCCACCCTGTGCTCACAGACACTTTGAGATGAAACCTCCATGACGAAGTATTCTCCGCCAGATTCGAGGGTTTCTGCCATAAGTTTCTGAATATCAGGGGATTCCGGCGTTGTCCTCTCTCCTCTCATTATTTTTCGTGCTATTTCGTAATGGATCGTGCCTATCATACTGCCTTTGAGGCCCGCATGTTTAAAAATTTCGTTTAGTACAAATGCTGTGGTGGATTTGCCGTTTGTACCTGTTATTCCGGTAACTTTGAGTTTTTCAGAGGGATGGTCGAAGAAGTGAGCTGCGATTTTTGCCATGGATATTCTCGTATTTTCCACGATAAGGATGGGCAAATCTGTTTTAACAATTCTGGAGACCAGGGCGGCAACTGCCCCTTTTTCCCCGGCCTCTTTCAGGAAATTGTGCCCGTCGAATTTCCTGCCCACGAGGGCAATAAAGAGGTCTCCGGGCTTTACCTTTCTTGAGTCGTAGGAAATGCCCTGTATTTCCGGGTCTTTACCGTGATTTATGAGTTTTCCGAATCTTTTAAGTTCGCTCAGTTTCATGGCCTCATTGCGAGAATGAACTCAGCTATTCTTTTGAATATGGGGGCCGCCACGGTGCCACCGTAGGCTTCTATCCCCTTTTTGTATGGTTCGTCAACAACGACATAAATCAGGTATCGTGGGTTGTCTGCAGGGAAGAATCCAACGAAAGAGACGATTCTTTTGTTGCGGTTGTACTTCTTCGTTCTGGGATCGAGTTTATTTGCAGTTCCCGTTTTGCCGGCAATTTTCACGCCCTGGATTCGGGCTGCCCGGCCCGTTCCCTTTTCCACAACATTGACGAG
>JALSOY010000194.1 GCA_026986235.1 Caldifarciminota bacterium | reverse complement strand
AAATAGATTGGTCAACAGGCTGATCATGGAGTGTAAATGATATTTTAACGGCGAGAACATTTCAAGAAAGAGGCAAGTTGGTGGAAAGCATCCCCCTTCTTGCAAAGGGGAGTGGAGTTGACAGCGCGCAGGTGTGTTAATATACTCCAGAAAAGGCATGAAAATACCGGACGAGGGATTGAGTAAAGAAGAAATTTTCAAGTTACTGGATCAGATCTCTTCAGACGATGTTGACTGGTCTTCGGGGCGAGTTTTTGGCTATGTTTTTGACCCCGGGAGAGACATCCTGCGGGTAGCGGAACAGGCCCTTGTCAGGTTTTATCACAAAAGCGGACTGGATTTCACTGTCTATCCGAGTCTCCTCAGGATGGAAAACGACATAGTTGACTTTGCCATCACACACCTGAATGGAGATGAAAACTCCGCAGGTTCGTTCACAAGTGGAGGAACCGAGAGTATCATTCTGGCCGTAAAGGCGGCAAGGGATTACATGAGAGATAAGAAAAAAATACGGGACCCTGAAATGATCGTCCCTGAAACTGCCCATGCCGCATTTCACAAGGCCGCACACTATCTTGGGGTAAAATTGGTTCAGATACCGGTGAATCCAGAAACCATGAAGGCTGATCCTCGCGCACTCAAAGATGCCATTACCAGGAACACCATCCTTATCGTGGGTTCTGCGCCCTGCTATTCTCACGGAGTTATTGATCCCATAGAGGAGATGTCTGAAATTGCGAGAAAAAGGGGGATTCTGTTCCACACAGACGCGTGTATGGGGGGCTTTATCCTGCCTTTCATGAGGGAATTAGGTTACGATGTCCCTCCGTTTGACTTCTCTCTACCCGGTGTTACTTCCATATCAATGGATCTTCACAAGTACGCATATTCTCCCAAGGGGGCGTCAGTCGTTCTTTACAGGACAAAAGAGCTCAGGAAGTACCAGTACTTCGCATGTTCAAAATGGACAGGTTACACAATGATAAATACGACGGTCCAGAGCACCAAGAGCGGAGGCCCTCTTGCGGCTGCGTGGGCTACTCTCAACTATGTTGGCAAAAACATGTACCTCGAATTTATCAGGAAAAAGCTGAAGGCTGTTGAAAAGATCGTGAAATTCGTCGAAAACCATCCGGATCTGTATCTCGTTACAAAGCCTGAGATGACACTGATTGCCTTTTCATCGGAAACAGTTAACATCTTTCACATCATTGACGAAGTTAATTCCATGGGATGGTATGTACAGCCTGCCCTGAGATTTGGTAACTCAGGGGAACATATCCACCTATCGGTGAATTACTCAAATGTGGACAGAATAGACGCCTTCCTTGAAGACCTCAAAGTGGCAGTTGAAAATGCAAGAAAGCTTCCTTCAGGTACACTTCTAAAGAAGGTTAAGCCCGTTCTTTCAATAATAAAAAAATTCGGTCTCTCAGGCTCTACGGTTTACAAACTGATGAAACTTTCCGGCATCGAAAAGGGTAAGCTTCCGGAAAGGTTTGCCCCTATAAATGAAGTGTTGAATGAACTTCCCCCGGAGTTGAGGGAGGAACTTTTGATAGAGTTTACAAACAACATATTCCGGTAAAAAGGAGGTTTTTA
Source organism: Caldifarciminota bacterium (assembly GCA_026986235.1). Lineage (GTDB taxonomy): Bacteria > Hydrothermota > Hydrothermia > B15-G9 > WFZT01 > WFZT01. Next base: position 602 of record JALSOY010000194.1, on the reverse strand, counting down.
TGAAAGCTCCCTTCCCTTTTGAAGCTGTGATGGTGTTTTCTTTTCTTTCTATCATGCTCCTTACCGGGATTATTCTTCGGGCCAGGGTAGGGGTTTTGCAGAAGTTTCTCTTTCCCGGCTCGCTTATCGGTGGACTTGTGGGGCTGATACTCGTAAATATTCATGCTGTAAAACTGAATCCTGAAACCATACAGGCTTTTGCCTATCATTTTTTCAATATTTCGTTCATATCGATAGGTCTCACTCCTCCACTTTTAAGAGGTGCAGGCAGAGAGGTTGCCCGGGGCTCTCTCTGGATGGCACTCGTTCAGGGCGTGACATTTCCACTTCAGACGGTGGTGGGTGGCCTCGTTGTGTTACTCATTGGATCAGGTATTCATCCGTCCTTTGGATTTCTTACTGCCCTTGGATTTAACGAGGGGCCCGGGGAGGCGCTGTCCTTCGGAAAGGTCTGGGAGAGTTTCGGCTTTCAGGGCGCGGCCAGTGTGGGATTGTCGTATGCCACCATCGGCTTTCTCTTTGCATTTTTCGTTGGTGTCCCCCTGGTCAACTGGGGTATTAGAAAAGGATTGGGACGATCTGTCTCGCCCGACGACGAGTTT
>JALSOY010000193.1 GCA_026986235.1 Caldifarciminota bacterium | reverse complement strand
TATAAATTCTGGGAAGAAAAGGGATACTTCAGGGCAGAGCCCAGACCCGGCAAAAAGAAGTTCGCCATCTCCATGCCGCCACCCAATGTAACCGGAAAGATCCACATGGGACATGTGCTGAATAACACCCTTCAGGATATACTCATAAGGATGAAGAGGATGCAGGGTTACGAAACGCTCTGGCAGCCCGGTATAGACCATGCAGGGATAGCAACACAGAATGTGGTGGAAAGGGAACTCGCAAAAGAAGGAAAGACCAGGTTTGATCTGGGGCGTGAGGAGTTTATCAAACGGGTATGGAAGTGGAAAGAAAAGTACGGTAACACCATTTTGCTGCAGCTTAGAAAACTCGGGGTCTCAGCAGACTGGACGCGGACCAAATTCACCATGGACCCCGACATGTATGACGCCGTTATTGAAGCCTTCGTTAGACTTTATGAAAGGGGACTTATTTATAAAGGCACGAGGATCATCAACTGGTGTCCGAGGTGTGGAACCGCTCTCGCAGATGATGAGGTCGAGTACGAAGAGGAACATTCCCATCTCTGGTACATAAAGTATCCCCTCGTTGACGGAGACGGATACATCGTGGTCGCCACCACGAGACCAGAGACATACCTCGGAGATACAGCAGTCGCAGTTAATCCCAACGACGATCGCTACAAACACCTTATCGGGAAAAAGGTCAGACTCCCTCTAATCGACTGGACGAGAAAGAGCTTCTCTCTTGAAGGCGAGGGGACCGATGTCTCACCTGAAATTCCTGTCATCGCAGATGAGCTCGTGGATCCTGAGTTCGGAACAGGTGCGGTGAAAGTCACACCAGCCCACGATCCCAACGACTACGAGATAGCTGAGAGGCACCATCTTCAACATGTGGTGGTTCTTGACCTCGAGGCAAAGATGAACGAAAATGCCGGACCTTACAGGGGCCTCGACAGGTATGAGGCACGAAAAAGGATCGTTGAAGACCTCAAAAATGCCGGTTTCCTGGAAAAGATAGAAAATTACAGTCACTCAGTTGGCCATTGCTACAGGTGCCACACGGTTATTGAACCCTATCTTTCTGAACAGTGGTTTGTAAAAATGAAACCACTTGCCGAGCCTGCAATAAAGGCCGTAAAAGAGGGGAAAATCAAGATTATTCCCGAAAACTGGAAAAAGGTTTACTTCCACTGGCTTGAAAATGTCAAAGACTGGTGTATTTCACGCCAGATCTGGTGGGGACACAGGATACCCGTCTTTTACTGTAAAGACTGCGGCGAAATGACCGTGGCTAAAGAGAAGCCTGAAAAATGCCCACACTGCGGTTCACCACACCTCAATCAGGACGAAGATGTCCTTGACACATGGTTCTCCTCCTGGCTCTGGCCCTTTTCCACCCTCGGATGGCCACAAAAGACACCTTATCTCGATTACTTCTATCCCAACGATGTGCTCATCTCCGGTTGGGACATCCTCTTCTTCTGGGTGGCAAGAATGGTTATGGCCGGTTACGCCTTTATGGGTAAAGAACCCTTTGAATACATCTACCTCAACGGTCTGATCAGGGACGAGAAGAGAAGAAAGCTCTCAAAATCCCTCGGAAATTCGCCTGATCCCCTCGAACTCTTTGAAAAGTTCGGCGCCGACGGCGTGAGGATGGGCCTTATGCTTATCGCCCCTGAAGGACAGGACATCATTTACAGCGATAAAAGACTTGAAGTCGGTCGAAACTTTGCAAATAAAATATGGAACGCCACAAGACTCCTGTTCCTGCACATGGATGAAAACTACTCCTGGAATGGGCTTCCGGAAAAACTTGAAATTGAAGACAGATGGATACTTACTAAAACCAACGAAACCGTGGAAAAGGTTACCCGTGGACTCGATGGCTTTGACTTCAACGGAGTTGCCTGGACGCTCTACGAATTCTTCTGGGGTGAGTTCTGCGACTGGTATCTTGAAATGATAAAGCCGAGATTGAACGATCCGGAAAAGAAAGACGCCGCCCTCAGCGTTGCCTTCTATGTCCTGGACAGGTTCCTCAAACTCCTGCATCCGTACATGCCGTTTATCACCGAAGAAATCTGGCAGAAACTTCCAAACAGGGAAGGTGAATCGATCATGATTGCTCCCTGGCCGGAGAAAGACGAACATTCTTACCCTCTTTCCCTTGATTATGTTGAACAGCTCAAGGGTGTTATAGAAGGACTCCGGGAGATCAGGGCTGAGTTCAAACTTCCGGGAGACACAAAACTTACCCTTCAGGCCCTTGTGCCTGAAGCAGAGACTTTTTATCCCATCCTCGAGGAAAAGCTCCCGGTTCTAAAACTCCTTGCCAGGGTGGAAAAAATTGAAAAGGTCACAGAAGCACCAGGAAAGGCCGCTACTATTCACACCCACGGTATGACATTCTTCGTGCCCCTTGGTGACATTATCGACATAGAGAAGGAGAGACACAGGATCTCAAAGGAAGTTTCCGCACTGAAGATCCAGATCGATAAACTGGTAAAAAAACTTACCAACAAATCATTCCTTGAAAAGGCACCCGGGGAGATTGTGGAAAAAGAAAAGGAGAAACTTGAAAGGTTCAAAGCAAAGTTGGAAAAACTCGAAGAGAGACTGAAAAATCTGTAAAAGGCGCTTTAAACCTGTTTACCTTCGAGACGCTCTATTCTGTCCTCTATCTCAAGGATGAGGTGGAATGTTTTTTGTATCGTTTTCTGTACGATGGTATTCCACACAAAAGGATAGATGTGTTTCCTCCACTTCCTGAAAAGTTGCTGGGATTTCCTGAGACTTACCACTATCTTCTTTAAGAAGTCCGGATTTGTCAGGTATTTAAGCTGATCTTCTATGAAATTCAGATCCCGTAAGGTGGTAATGGAAAATTTCACGACAGTCACATTGAATGTAAACTTCGTCCACCATGCGTAAAGTCTGTACTTTAGCATAAGAAAAATATAACACACAATGCCGTTTTATACAATAAGGGAATTTAATGGCAGAATTTCCCTCGATAAAATGGGAATTTCGCACACAGGATGACCTTTCCTGCAAAGTGAGGTTGTTCGAAAAATCCCCCTTCTTCAGAAGGGGGAACTAAAGGGGGATGTTTTCCGATTGAAATTCAATCCCCCTAAATCCCCCTTCTCCAAGGGGGATTTTGAGAACCCATATTCCTTGGAAAAAAGACTAAAAAGGATGATAACCGTAAAATTAACTCTTTCCGCAAATTAAGAAAAATACTTTTCGAACACCCTCCCTGCAAAGTTGACCATCTTTTTATACATTGTTATAATTAGCCAATGATTGCAAGAAAACTGGTGGTGGTACTCACTACCCTGCTTCTCAGCTCCTGCATTAGATCCCCTGTAATTGATCAGACCTATTACGATTACTTCCCCTACCAGACGGGTAAAACCTGGACATATCTTAAAAATGGCAACGATACGGTAGACATAACCATAGTCGGGGACACCCTCATAAGTGAGGATACCCTTCTTATTTTTGAAAGTTCCGACGGAACCAGGACCTACCTCTTTCCCACAACTTCAGCCTTCTTCACACTGGAGGATACCTCTGTCGTTGGACCCGACGGAGAGGAGATCAAGCTTGAAGACGGTATATTCTTCCTGTACCTCGAAAAGCCGCTGGTTACTGGAAATAGCTGGGAGGATCATTATTTTAACAGGGTGGTCGTGGCAGAAGACACCTTCTGGATCAGACACTCGAGACTCGGCCAGGTCTCCGGTCTTGAAACGGTGAGTGTGCCGGCAGGCACCTTCGACGATGTTTACAGGGTCCGTATAGTCGAGGACCTTGTAATCGGGACATCAGATGGATTGAGTGAAAGAAGTTACATGAAGAGTGTTTACTACGCCCCTGAGAGGGGACCTGTAAAACAACTCATTACCGTTTACAGGTACGACTCAACATCCAGCAGTGTCTCGGATACTACATTTTCAGTAACACTGGAACTTATTCGTTGATTTATGTGTGGATGTCTTAAAAAAATAAGGTCCATCCGTCTATCCGGGGGTGGATTATTCCGGGAGGTGTTAACTCATGAAAAAGATTGATACCCGTGTTGTCCACGGACCACGCCATGAACACGATCCCCTGACCGGGGCTCACAGAATCCCCATTTACCTGACATCCACCTTTGTTTTTAAAGACACAAAACACGCAGAAAGAGTATTCAGTGGAGAAGAACACGGTTTTATCTATTCAAGACGGTCAAATCCCACGGTTGAGTATCTTGAAGAAAAGGTTGCATATCTCGAAAGAGCGGAAGCAGGTCTTGCCACTGCTTCGGGAATGGCTGCTCTGAATTCCCTGTTTGTAAAGCTACTCCGTTCAGGAGACAGGGTCATCGCCTCCTCCCCTCTATACGGTGGCACATACGCGCTGCTTGAACTCTTCAAGGATCGCTTTGGAATCCTCGTGGATTACATACCTGCCACTGAATTTCACCTGAAACTGGAAAGTTTCATAGACGATAGAACGAAGCTCATTTACATAGAAACCCCTGCAAATCCCACCCTTGACATCGTTGATATCGAAAAAACTGCAAAAATTTCAAAAAAGTACGGCATACCACTGGCGGTTGACAACACCTTCGCAACCCCCATCATCCAGAGACCCATTGAACTTGGAGCCGACTTTGTCGTACACAGCATGACCAAGTACCTATCAGGTCATGGAGATACACTTGCTGGCATCATCTGTGGCCCTGCAGATGTCTTAAAACCCATGAAAAACAAAGAGCTCAGGTTTCTCGGAGGGATCCTCTCACCCTTCAACGCTTACCTGGTTCTCCGTGGCATAAAAACACTTGCCGTTCGTATGAGGAAGCACTCTGAAAATGCCATGAAAGTGGCAGAGTTTTTGCACGATCATCCCAAAGTGGAGAAGGTTATGTACCCCGGTCTTCCAGATCACCCACTTCACGAGGTTGCAAAGAAGCAGATGAACGGCATGTACTCCGGAGTTCTGAGCTTTATAGTGAAAGGTGGGAGAGAAGCCGGGAGGAAACTCCTTGAAAGCGTTGAAATTCCATCACTTGCGGTCTCTCTCGGAGACACGGACTCTTTAATCGAACATCCTGCATCCATGACACATGCGACCTATTCTGAAGAGGAGTTGAGAAAGGCAGGGATACACGGGGGATTAATCAGGCTGTCAGTGGGTATAGAAGACGCTGAAGATTTAATACAGGATCTCGATCGAGCTCTTTCGAAAATTTGAGTTCTTTGAAAAGACAACACTTTTAATGGGAGGTTAAAGTATGGATTCTGACATGCGCCTTGACACAAAAGTTGTGCATGGACCGAGGCATGAACACGACCCGCAAACCGGGTCTCACAGGATTCCCATCTATCAAACCTCGTCCTTTGTGTTCAAAAGTGCCGATCACGGCGCAAGAATTTTCAGTGGCGAAGAAGAAGGTTATGTCTATACCCGCCTCGGTAACCCCACAATTGACTACCTTGAAGAAAAGGTTGCCTTCCTCGAGGGGGCCGAAGCAGGAGTTGCCACCGCATCAGGTATGGCAGCAGTGTCTGCCGTTGTCTTCGGTACCTGTAACTCGGGAGACAATGTCATCGTATCCGATCCCGTGTACGGAGGTACCTTCGCCTTCTTTGAACTTGCCAGGAAAAAGTTCAAAATTGATGTCGTTTATCTGCCAGCTGTGAAATTTCCGGAACTTCTCGAGGATCATATAAACGATAGAACGAGGCTCATTTACATTGAAACCCCTGCAAATCCCACCCTTGACATCGTTGACATCGAAAAAACTGCAAAAATTTCAAAAAAGTACGGTATACCACTGGCTGTTGATAACACCTTTGCAACCCCCATCACACAGAGGCCCATTGAACTGGGTGCCGACATCGTTCTGCACAGTATGACAAAGTACCTTTCAGGCCACGGAGACACCATCGGGGGCATAGTCGTTGGTAAAAAGGACTTTATCCACATGTTGAAACACGAGATCGTCTCCCACATAGGTTCAAATTACTGCCCCTTCAACGCATACTTTATACTGAGGGGTATTAAAACCCTTGCAGTTCGCGTGAGAAAACACTCTGAAAATGCCATGAAGGTCGCGGAATTTCTCAAAAATCACCCGATGGTTGAAAAGGTACTGTATCCAGGCCTTCCTGACCACCCGCTACATGAGGTTGCAAAGAAACAGATGAACGGCATGTATTCCGGAGTCCTGAGTTTCATTGTAAAAGGTGGTAAAGAGGCAGGGAAAAAACTCATTGAAACAGTTAAAATCCCTGCCCTTGCAGTATCCCTGGGAGACACAGACTCATACATTGAGCATCCCGCATCCATGACACATTCAAGTTATTCAGACGAAGAATTGGAAAAAGCCGGAATTCATCAGGGACTTGTCAGACTCTCGGTGGGAATAGAGGACCCGGAGGACCTGATCGAAGATTTAAACAGGGCATTAAACAGCCTCAAAATTTAAGGAGGTCAGTATGATTGGGATAATCGGATATGGGTCGTATGTACCCATATACAGGATAAAGGTCGAAGAAATAGCCAGACAGTGGGGTGACAATGCTGAAGCTATAAAGAACGGCATAAAGGTGTACGAGAAAACTGTTCCAGGCCAGGACGAAGACACCATTACCATTGCCTACATGGCGGCAAAGTATGCGCTTGTGAGAGCCGGGATCGATCCGAAAGAAATCGGCGCCCTCTACATAGGATCGGAATCACATCCCTACGCCGTGAAACCCTCGGGCACCGTGGTCGCAGAAGCTCTCGGTATGGTGCCGGATATTCACATTGCCGACTACGAATTTGCCTGTAAGGCAGGTTCAGAAGCCATGTTCGTAGCCTACACCCATGTCAAGGCTGGCCACATGAAGTACGCCATGGGAATCGGTGCAGATACATCACAGGGGGCACCCGGAGACGCACTTGAGTACACGGCAGCCGCAGGCGGTTCCGCATTTATCTTCGGAAAAGGAGACAAAGTCATTGCCGAAGTCGTTGACACATACTCCTACACCACTGACACTGCAGACTTCTGGAGGAGGGAAACGAGACCGTACCCAAAGCACGGCGGAAGGTTCACAGGTGACCCCGCTTACTTCCATCATGTTCTGAGCGCCGCAAAAGGTATAATGGAGAAAAATGGCCTGACCGCAAAAGACTTCAGATACGCCGTCTTTCACATGCCCAACGCTTCCTTCCCCATGAGAGCAGCCAGGAGATTGGGATTCACGAAGGAACAGTACGAGGTGGGCCTCATCGTACCATACACCGGTAACTTTTACTCAGGAGCGTCCCCAACAGGCCTTTCCGCGTCCCTCGACGATGCAAAACCAGGTGACCTCATCCTCATGGTCTCATTTGGCTCCGGAGCAGGCAGTGACGCCTTTATCTTCAGAGTGACTGAAAGAATTAACGAAGTGAGAGACCTGGTTCCTAAGGTATGGGATCAGATCAGGACACCGAGAAAACGCTACCTCACCTATGGCGAATACGCCAAGTTTAGAGAAAAGATCTTAATGAACGAATAGGAGGAGAAGAAAATGAGAGATGTGGCAGTCATCGGAGTTGGCTGGCCCAAATGGGGTGAGCTCTGGAAAAAGGATATAAGAAACATTTTCGTTGAAGCAGCTTTAATGGCAATAGAAGACGCCGGCGTGGACCACATAGACTCCATGTATGTGGCCTCCATGTCACCCGGACTGTGGAGCAAGCAGGAGCACATCGGTGCTCTCATGGCCGATTATCTGGGACAGACACCAATACCCGCCGTAAGGGTGGAATCAGCATGTGCATCCGGTGGAATGGCCGTGAGACTGGGCTTCATCGAGGTGGCCTCGGGAATGAGTGACATCGTCCTCGTCGGCGGCGTGGAAAAGATGTGGACAGGCGAGGACTTCACAGCCGTTCTCGCCACAGCAGCGGATCAGGAATACGAAGCCTTCCATGGACTTACCTTCCCCGCTCTCTACGCACTCATGGCAAGAAGACACATGCACGAGTTCGGCACCAAGAGAGAACAGCTCGCCATGGTCTCGGTGAAAAACCACGCCAACGGAGCAAGGAATCCAAGAGCACAGTATCAGAGAGAAATTACCGTTGAAGCCGTCCTGAACTCCCCACCTGTAGCTGACCCACTGAACCTTCTGGATTGCTCTCCTGTAACAGATGGTGCCGCAGCCATCATTCTTGCCCCTGTGGACCTTGCAAGGAAGATCGCTAAAGACAGACCCATCGTTCAGATCATTGGCTCAGGTGCAGCCACAGATTCCATCGCCCTCGCCGATAGGGAATCCTATGTGGAACTCCCTGCCGTAAAAAAGGCGGCCGAAATTGCTTACAAAATGGCAGGCGTGGGACCCGAGGACATCGACCTCGCCGAAGTCCACGATTGCTTTACCATAGCCGAGATCATAGTAACAGAAGATCTCGGATTCTTCGAAAAAGGTAAAGGCGGCGAGGCAGTTGAACAGGGACTTACAAAAATCGGCGGCAAAATTCCCGTTAACACATCCGGAGGACTCAAATCCAAAGGACACCCCGTGGGCGCTACAGGCGTTGCCCAGATTGTTGAGATAACTGAACAACTATGGGGCGTTTCCGGCGAAAGACAGGTTGAAGGCGCAAAAATCGGTCTGGCTCAGAACATGGGGGGCTCTGGCGCCAGCTCAACTGTTCACATTTTAAAGAGGATCGATTAAAAAGGAGGAAAAACATGCCAATTCAAAGATTTTATCCACACATTCCACAGAGATACAGACTTGAAGGAACAAAATGTAAAAAGTGCGGTAAAGTCCACTTTCCTCCAAGACAGGTGTGTAACTCCTGCGGGTCGAAAGAACTCGAACCCTATAGACTCGCAGAAGAGGGTGAAATCATCACATACACCGTGGTTTATACTCCTCCTGACGACTTCAAGACCAAAAAGCCTTATGTGGTCGCCATAGCAAAGATGGATGACGGCGCTAAACTGACGGCACAGGTGACTGATTGCACGCCTGATGAGGTGGAAATTGGGAAGCGTGTGCGTGTCGTGTTCAGAAAGATTAACGCCGAGGGCAAAAGCGGGATTATAGAATACGGTTACAAATTTGTGTTGATATAGTACAGGGGGATTGAATCTCAAGCGGTAGTCATCCCCCTTTGTCCCCCTTCTGAAGAAGGGAGACCCTCGTCTTTTAAAAATCCCCCTTTGAAAAAGGGGGATAAAGGGCTGACATTACCCATGAATTATGGGAAAAATTAGATGTTATACTTGATAATACTGCAAAAATGTGTCATAATATTGCTATGTATGATTATTCACTCTTCTCAAAATATATTCATAAACTCCTCTCCATTCACTTCCACTCCTTATCCAAACCACACCTCAAAACCCTTTCTGATCTCGTAGTGGCTATGTTTAACCTCGATAAGTTTACTTTAAGGGATATAGCATCCCGTCTTCCATCTAAGACAC
>JALSOY010000192.1 GCA_026986235.1 Caldifarciminota bacterium | reverse complement strand
GGCTTTTTCTCCCTTCACATATTCGGTCCTTGGTAGTTCAACATAAAAACTTCCCTCTGGTATGAGTTTTGAAATAATCCCATCAAGGAGCTGAGAGTATCTGGAAAAATTGAATAGTGCGAGCAGGTAAAGGTCCCCTGTCATAATAAAGGCCTTTTCGCTGACAAAAAACGCAACGGGAATTTTTCGACTGCGAGTTTTTACTATTTCCATAGTTTTAGGAGGGTATCCGCTCAATTTCCAGGCGTAACTTATGGGGTTCAACATGGAGTCCTCCATTACGGGGTAAAGTTCTCCCTCCACCCTCGTGGCAAAGTAAGGAACCCCGAAAAGCTTTTTAAGCACTTCCGGCGGTGGCTTCCTGGAAAATATGTAAAGTGCCTTACCTCCAGAGATCTTCAGTGGATCAATGAAGATACAAAAGTCATAACTCCTGATATCAAAAGAGTCCAGATCCATCACGGTGTCCCTTTTGTATAGCTTTAAACCGTTTCCGGTATTTACAACGAAATCAGGCGAAATATTTCCCTTTCTATCCATGAACATCCTGAGAAATCTGATGTTTATGTCCGGATGAGAAGCGTAGATTAAAACACTCTTTCCTCTTTTAACGATATGAATGGAAAATGTTCGGATGTCATTTCCATTGAATCTGAGTGTGTATGTGTGAATGCCGGGAGATGTGAATTTCTCGACTATTTTTAATATCCTCCCTCCGGAAGCTTTTTCGGAGAAGACGGTTTTACCATCTCTTAGTAGCTCAACCCTGCCTTCCCCTGCGATCTTTATTTTAATGGTGTCTTCCATGCCTTCGGTAACGACCGGTCTGTAATCAAGGATTTTGACGAGTTTGCTCCTCACAGGTGGATTGAGGACAAATACTTTTTTTGATGGAACGATAGTCTCAGATCCCGTGTTGTTCAATCCATCAGAAATCAGGATGATGTACTTTTCTCCTGCCATTGAGATGCTTTTCCCGATAGCTGTTCTATTTGTAAATCCACTCTTTATACCGGAATAAAGAGTCGTGTCAAAACTGTAAAACTGAAGTTTAATTTCGGGCAGATGAAAAGTTTTCAGCCTCCTTAAAACCTCTTCCTCAAAACTGGATTTGGCAGGAAATCCCATACTTGCAGATCTGTCAAACAGGACGGCCACACGGGCAGGCAGGGTTACTTCTTTGTGGAAAACGGGCCTCAACGCCAGTACGAGAAGGAGGAATAGACCCACGGTCCTGAGAATGAAGAGATACCAGGCCCTTTTTATGGCAGTTCTGTAAACCCAGAAGGAAAGGATAAGCGCAACTACGAAAAGAAGAATCATGTCAGGCATTTAGTTTACACCAATGATGGGTGAATTTTAATAAGCCATTATAAAACAGGAGGAGGGAAATTGAAGCTCAATTGAACTCCTCTGTAAATTTTCTCTCTGTGATAATATACTTAAACCCATGGAATCACCCGTTTTCTTACAGTACCACAAGGTTACGAGAGGGATTGAAATAGGTGGAACATGGGTTCATCCGGCAATTTTTAAAAGACATGTGGAATTTCTGCGAAAAAGGAGGGTACCATCACTCACCAGAGAAGACCTGAGGGAGGGGATACCTGAAAAAAGGGCTGTGCTTTTCACTTTTGACGACGCATACAGTTGTGTTTATAAAAATGCTTTCCCTGCGTTGAAAGAGGCAGGTTATGTCGGGACAGTTTTTGT
>JALSOY010000191.1 GCA_026986235.1 Caldifarciminota bacterium | reverse complement strand
CATCAGGTATCCCTCCAAGATTGGACGCGATAACCGGCAATCCATAGGAGATGGCTTCGATGGTTGTAACGCCGAGAGTTTCGACCTGACCAATTTTATCAGACCTTGAAGGTAGGACAAAACAGGAGGCATTAAGGTATTCATCCTCGAGGTCCCTGCCTGTTTTGTAACCTGTGAAGGTGACATCCAGATCAAGATCTTTAGTAAGCTTTTTAAGGTAATCCATCAAAGGGCCATCACCCACGACTCTTAATTCAGCATCGGGTATGACATCCCTAACGAGCCTGAACGCGTGCAGTAGGGTATCAACCCCTTTCTCCTCTATGAGTCTTCCAACAAAAAGGATGGTTTTTGCTTCTTTTCTCCTGTAAGGATATAGCTTTTCGGAAATAGGATTACCGAAGGGGATGATCTCCACCGGAGGCTTCAATCCATGAGATTCAACAAGGCTTTTCGTAAACGAAGAGTTGACGGTTATGTAGTCTGCTTTGTTCATCAGGTAAATGAAAAATTTCCTCACAGGGAGAGGTAGTCTCGATAAAAACTTCATCTCGCCTCCATGGATGTAAAGTAACATGGGGATCTTCCACCTGTATTTCATCTGGATTCCAAAGAGGACATGGGGAACGGGCCAGTGGACATGAATGACATCCTGTCTCAGGGGGAAGAAAAATGCGTTGAGGGTCCCCGACTTAAGGTATGGAAAGACAAGAAGTTTATAAATTGTTCCCTGTTTCAACCTCTCGGGGACTGCCATGTCGTGAGTAAGCGTCTCAATTCGCGCAGGGGCGTATCTGAAACGATACACCTTTACTCCATCCCGGATCTGAAGGCCAAGTCCCTTATAGGAGGATGTATAAACTGATACATCGTGCCCTCTTCTTCTAAGACCTTCGAGCATCTTGACGAGCCATGGAGAAATAACATCCCCCTTTTCCCTTGGATATGCGGTTGTAATGTGTAAGATTTTCATCAGAAAGTTGCCCCAAGGTGGAATTCTACATATTCTCTCAAAATTTTTGAAATCTCAGGCTGATCGAGTTTTATTCCCGAGACAGCTTTAAAGTCCCTGTAAAGCAAAAACTCGAGGGATTTTCGGATACCTTCGTTGAACTTTATAAGCCCGTTCTGTATCCTCGAGGCGCAGGAAGCACAGACAGTACCACCCTCAGAAGGTGAAAAGTAAATAAGCCCCGTCTCAGAATGGCATACTACACATCTATCCAGAACAGGGGAGTGACCTGTGAGGTGGAGAAACTTGATTACAAAGCTTAAAACCAGAGAGTCACCTGCGCACTCCCTGTCAAGTGCTTCCAGGAACCCAAGGAGGAGATGGAAAAAAGCCTCACTTCCGGGTCCCTCGGCAAGATAAGCGTCAATCATTCCAAGTGCCTTTGAGACCGTTTCCTGAAATTTCACATCCGTTGAGTGATTAAAGGTTTTCAATAGGTGGATCTCCCTGAGATTGTAAACTTCCTTTTTCGGATTCATGTAAAAAACCACTTCAAAAACGGTGTAAGGAGTTATTCTTATACGGGATTTCAGTCTCTTTGCACCACGGGCCGCAAGTTTTATTTTTCCATATTTTTCCGTAAAAAGGACGGCCAGTTCAGAACTTTCACCAAAGGGGTAACTTTTCAGAAGTATTGCCCTCGTCCTCACAATTGCCATCTATAACTTCCTCCAAGGTGAAATTTCAGACCGGAACTTTTTGCATGGCCCACCTTTGCCCTCAAATCAAACCCGTTTACAGATTTTCTGACCGTTAAATATACATCCGAATACGGGATGCCACAAGAGATGTACTCCAGGTACCGAATCCCCCTTTCCCTTACACTTAAAGACCCGTCTGTAGTAATCAGAGTAACCCCGGCTGATATATTGTGACCGGCTAATTCAACATTGATACCGTAATTTGACCTGCTCCTGAGTTTGAAATATATGGATATTGTGTCGGTTTCGCTCACAGGACTGCTCACCCTCAGAGTGCTGGTTCTGCCCTCGTAAACCCTGTATCTGACAGAAACTTTCGTGGGAAAGTATAACTCAAAATAGGAAGTTCTCGTAGGTAATTCGCCAAACATTGTTCTTGAGTAAACTTTTAAGGTGAGGAACCCGGTAAGTTCCATCAAAGTACTGAAGTAAAAGGAGGATCTCACGGTGTCCTGAGAGTAAGTCAAACCTGCCGAAAAGTAGGATGATGTAACCCTTCTGTAAAATGCAAACTGGATAACAGGCTTCTTTACCATAGAAAAACTGAACATGAATTTTGA
>JALSOY010000190.1 GCA_026986235.1 Caldifarciminota bacterium | reverse complement strand
CCTTCGCAGAATGGGAATACCCACCGCTTGAATTCAATCCCCCTGTTTCCCCCTTCGCCAAGGGGGATTTTACGAGACGATGATCCCCCTTCACCAAGGGGGGGGACTTTGAAAATCCCCCTTTTGACAAAGGGGGATTCTGGAAACCCTGATCCCCCTTCGACAGAAGGGGGACAAAGGGGGATGTTTACCGCTTAAAAAAATCTTAAGAGGGGGAATAAGTTTATGGAAATGTTTTTCGAACAGCTTCGGGATGTTAGGTATATGCGTGAGGGGCACACGCTTCGCGTGTGCCCCTCACGCAAACTTTAATACTTCTTCCAGTCTCCCTTGTACGCAAGCTGCCTCGATACCTTCTCTGCAACCTCATTCAACCTGGGCAAAAACTTTTTTACGAGATCATCAACACTGTGTCTGCTCGTTGATGTGGAAATATTCATGGCGGCAATCACTTCTGCCGTGTAATCTTTTATTGGAACCGCAATTGAAATGAGGCCTGCTTCGAGCTCCTCGTTGTTTATACTGTATCCCCTCTCTTTTATCATGTTCAGCTCTTCCCTTAACTTCTCAAAGTCAGTTATGGTGTTTTCCGTGTATCTTTCGAGTTTGCTCCCGAGCCAGGCCTTGACTGTCCTGAAAGGCTTATACGCAAGAATCATCTTTCCCATGGAGGTGGCATGAGCCGGGAGTCTCGTGCCAACCCTGATATTCATTCCGATGATCCTTTTTGCAGGAACTCTACTGACATAAACGATTTCATTTCGATCAAGGACACCAAGATTGACACTCTCGTTGAACTCTTCTCTCAGTTCTTCCATAAGGGGCATGGCAATGTCCGGAAAATGGAGAGATGAAATATAGGTATGGGCAAGTTCCAGAATTTTGGGCGATAATCTGAAGAACCTCCTTCCGGTCTTTTCAAGGAGACCGAGATCTTCGAGTGTATAAAGGAATCTTCTCGCCGTGGCACGGTCGTAGCCTACGATATCTGCAACTTCCGTAAGCGTGAGTTCGGGTCTTTCAGGAGTGAAAGCCCTTAAGATTTTGAAACCTTTTCCCAGTGATTTTATAAAGTAATCAGCTCTTCTTGCCATTGGGCACCTCCCTATCTTGTTTTAACCTGTTCTCATATTATACTCCAGGTTCACATAGCAAATCAAGTCACTCTATGTCAATTTAGAATGGGTACTTAAGTCAAAAAGTAGCGGATTGAGAAACATTACAGCTTAAAAATCGGGCAAAAATAGGTGTAAATCCAGTTGCCAACGCTATTTTCATAAAATTTATCATCAATCTTGACAGAACTTTTAAATCCGGGTAATTAAATAATCCAAACTCAATGGTTCAGAAAAATCCAAAAAACACCCATTAAGGAGGTGGGCCGATGAAGATCAGACCACTGGCAGATCGTGTTGTGGTAAAAAGAATAGAGGAGGAAGAGGTTAAAAAAGGGAACATCATCATACCCGATACTGCAAAGGAAAAGCCCCAGAAAGGGGAAGTTGTGGCAGTTGGACCCGGTAGAGTTGACGAAAAGGGCAACAGGGTCCCCATGGAGGTCAAGGTTGGCGATAAGGTTATCTTCTCCAAATACGCCGGAAGTGAGGTCAAGATAGATGACGAAGAGTACCTTGTCATGAGGGAAGACGACATACTTGCAGTAATTGAGGAATAAAAGGAGGTAGAAAGATGGCAGCAAAAGACATTAAGTACAGCGAAGATGCAAGAAGGGCAATTTTGAACGGTGTTGAGCAGCTTGCAAAGGCTGTCAAGGTCACACTCGGCCCTTCTGGAAGAAATGTTGTTCTCGAGAAAAAGTTCGGTTCACCAACCATTACAAAAGACGGTGTTACCGTAGCCAAAGAGATTGAATTAAAAGATCCGTTTGAAAATCTTGGTGCCCAGCTCGTTAAAGAGGTGGCCTCCAAGACTTCAGATGTGGCAGGTGATGGTACCACGACGGCTACCATCATAGCAGAGGCAATTTACAAAGAGGGTCTCAAACAGGTTACTGCTGGTGCCAACCCCATGGAGGTGAAAAGGGGTATCGATAAGGCTGTTGACGCAGTGGTAGAAGAGCTCAGAAAGATCGCAAAAGAGGTAAAAGACAACAAAGAGATCGAACAGGTCGCAGCTATCTCCGCAAACAACGATTACGAAATTGGCGCCAAAATCGCAGAGGCGATGGACAAGGTTGGTAAGGACGGTGTCATCACGGTGGAGGAGGCCAAGGGCATTGAGACCTATGTAGAGGTCGTCGAGGGAATGCAGTTCGACCGTGGCTACATCTCCC
This sequence comes from Caldifarciminota bacterium, assembly GCA_026986235.1. GTDB lineage: Bacteria > Hydrothermota > Hydrothermia > B15-G9 > WFZT01 > WFZT01. Next base: position 7,291 of record JALSOY010000190.1, on the reverse strand, counting down.
CCTACTTCGTGACAAATCCTGAAAAGATGGAGGCCGTCCTGGAAGAGCCTTATATCCTTATTCATGACAAAAAGATCAGTTCCATCAGGGACATCCTGCCTGTTTTGGAGAAGGTTGCACAGGCGGGTAAACCTCTCCTTGTGATCGCCGAGGATGTGGAGGGAGAGGCCCTTGCAACACTGGTGGTTAATAAGATCAGGGGAACCCTCCAGGCATGCGCCGTGAAGGCACCCGGTTACGGTGAGAGAAGGAAGGCGATGCTTGAAGATATCGCCATTCTTACAGGTGGAAGGGTGATTTCCGAAGAGGCTGGTATGAAGCTCGAAAATGCCCAGCTCTCCGATCTTGGAAGGGCGAAGAGGGTTGTCGTTGATAAGGACAATACCACGATCGTAGAGGGTTACGGATCCAAAGATGCCATCAAGGCCAGGATTCAGCAGATCAAGGTCCAGATCGAGGAGACCAAGTCCGATTATGACAGGGAGAAACTTCAGGAGAGGCTTGCCAAGCTCGCAGGTGGAGTCGCCGTTATCTATGTGGGAGCAGCCACTGAGACGGAGATGAAAGAGAAGAAGGCAAGAATTGAGGACGCTCTTCACGCCACAAAGGCTGCTGTCGAAGAGGGAATCGTCCCCGGCGGTGGCGTCGCCCTTCTCCGTGCCTCAAGAGCGATAGATAACCTCAAACTCGAGGGTGATCAGAAGGTCGGTGCAGAGATCGTAAAGAGTGCCCTCGTCGAGCCACTCAAGCAGATCGCCGAGAACGCAGGATACGAGGGCTCCCTCGTCGCAGAGAAAGTCAAGAACTCTGAAAAGGATACGATAGGATTCAACGCCCTTACAGGCGAGTATGTTGATATGTTCGAGGCTGGAATCATAGATCCTCTCAAGGTTGAGAGGATAGCGCTCCAGAACGCAGCCTCAATTGCTTCACTCCTTCTCACGACAGAGGCACTCGTGACCGAGATCAAAGAGAAGGAGAAGACACCTCCTATGCCCGGCGGTGGTGGATACGACGAGTTCTAAGGAGTAGGAGGGGGCTGCGAAGCAGCCCCCTCCTACTCCATCAATCCTGCCTCCTTCAGAACTTCTTTCACCTGCATCTTCTGATCGTCGTTCAATGGCAGGAGTGGAGGTCTCGGATAGAGACCCTCATAGCCAAGAAGGTCCATTCCGTATTTGACACCCGCAGGACCCAGCCTTCCCACAAGAAGACCGTTTACCTTGAGAAGTTTCATGTAGATTCTTTTTGCAGTCTCCACATCACCTGATCTACCCTTTTCATAGAGGTCAGCTGTCTCCTGTGGTGCGACATTGGCAACACCAAGAAGGGCCCCGGAAGCGCCAAGAAGCGTGCTCTGGAACAACGCGGTAAAGTTGCCGACAAAAAGCTCGAAACTCTCAAGGCCCATCCTGAGAATTGCAGAATCGTAGTAAATATTTCCGGAAGAATCCTTAAGTCCCCGGATATTCTCGTGTTCCGCAAGCCGGGGGATGATATCAACTGGCAGGTTAACTCCCGTGTACTGGGGAACATTGTAAACAAAAACGGGTATTCTGGATCTGTCAGCCACTTTTATGAAATGCCGGAGCAGGGCGTCAGATGACATTAAAGATTTGTAGAAGAAAGGTGTAACGACGAGGGCGTAGTCCACACCCAGGGAAGCCATTTCGTTTGTAAATTTGATCGTCTCCTCAGTTGAAAATTGGCCTGTTCCAACAAAGACCTTTTTGTCCGGGGATCTGACTTCAAGAGTGGCTTCAACGAGTTTTACTTTTTCTTCATAACTTAAGTGAACGGCCTCACCGGTTGAACCAAGAACGAGGTAACCCTTTACATTCGTTCTGTTCCACCTTTCGATATTTCTTTTATGTGCCTCAAGGGCGAGTGATCCATCACTGTTGAAAGGTGTTACCATGGCGATGTATATACCCTTCATGTTGTTCGTCTCCTTTTTTTGAGATGATAGATCCTGACACGGGTAAAGTAAAGTGGCTGAGAGAGGGTTTGAAAAATCTCCCTCCCTATATCCCCCTTCACTATGGGGATTTTACGAGACCAAAATCCCCCTTCTTGAGAAGGGGGACAAAGGGGGATGTTAACCGCTTGAATTTTCAATCCCCCTGTATCCCCCTTCTCCAAGGGGGATTTTGCGAGAGAGGAATTCCCCTTCTCCAAGGGGGATGTTTACCGCTTAAAAACACCTTTAGATGGGGAATATGGAGAAAAATGTTTTTCGAACACCCTCCTTAGCTCTCTTGACATGCATTTAATAGCATTTTATAATTGACTTATGAGTCAAAATTTGACTAAAAGGTCAAAGAGAAGGGAGAAGGAAAGGGAAAGAAGGGTAAAGGCCATTATCAGGGCCGCCCTTGAAGTCTTCTCTGAAAAGGGTTACGAGCGTGCCACGACCGACGAAATTGCCGATTACGCCGGACTATCCAAGGGACTTCTTTACTTCTATTTCGGCTCAAAAGAAGAGATCTTTATATCTCTCCTGGTTGACACCATGAACAGCCTTATAAAAAGGTTGAAAGTGCGCATCAGAGACGAAGATCCACCGGAAAAACAGCTTATAACCTTCATAGAGACGGAATACGACTTTTACAGTTCAAATCTCAAGTTTTACAGGCTTTTGAACTCCACATACAGCGGTTATGTGCTTGGTAAAATCTCACCGAAAAACAGGCAGAAATTTATATCCAAACACTACGAAGAGGTGGAGATCCTTGAAAAGATATTTGAGAGGGGAAAGAGGGAGGGGATTTTTAAAAACATCAGTACAGATGATCTGGTTTTCTCTCTTGCCGGACTCATGCACGGCCTTTTGATTATGAAACCGGGCACCGGGGATCTCGACAGGCTAAAAAATCTTACCGTCGAGATCTTCCTGCACGGAATAAAAAGAGGAGGTTAGAGATGAAAAAACTTGGTAAATTCGTCTCGAGTCACCCCTTTGTAAGCCTCATTACGATATTGCTTCTAACGGTTTTTCTGGGATACTTTATGAAGAATTTGAGGGTAGAAACCCGGATGGAGGCAGGGCTTCCGGCGCACTACCCGGAGGTAAGGGCTTACAACAGGATGAAAGAGCTTTTCCCGTCAAGGGATCTCATCTTCATCGGGATTGAATCCGATAGTATCTTCTCGCTTCAAACCCTTCAAAAGATATGGGACCTTTCTGACACCCTTGAAGCATTAAGAGGCGTGAAAAAGGTTATCTCCTTTGCAACCATTTCAAAGATAAAGGGCACGGAGGAGGGTTTTGAGGTCATACCCCTCATGGATGATAGGCCAGCAAGTTCCGAAGAATGCTACAGAGTTGCAAAGCTTGTTGATCATGATCCCATGTACGAGGGGATGTTGGTAGGAAAGAGCGGGAAATCCACGGCCATCCTCGTTGTCTTAAAAGACGGTATCTCACAGGACGAGGTGCTCGGGATCTACAGGAAGATAAAAAAAATAGTCGATCCTTACAGGGGACCTGAAAAGTTTTACATCTCAGGAAAGCCCGTGGTCGAGGCCATGATAGCAGGACATGTGACAGGTGATATTAGAAAACTCTTCCCCATATCCATTCTCGTTGCCATGGTGGTACTGTTTTTCAGTTTCAGATCCCTGAGGGGAGTATTCCTGCCGGTTCTGACCGTTATTCTCGCCTCCGTGTGGGTTATGGGACTTCAGGGGCTTCTCGGGATACCGCTGAGTCTTGAAACCTCTCTTCTTCCCATGCTTCTTGTTGCAATCGGTACGGCTTACGGTATCCATCTAATTCATCAGTTCAACGAGGAGATCCTTGCCGGAAAATCACGGAAAGAAGCAGTTTATAATGTATATGTTAAACGGGGAAACGCAGTGATTATAGCGGGTCTCACCACCGTTGCCGGATTTATTTCCCTTGTAACATCACAGATAAAAACGATAAGGACATTCGGACTCATGAATGGCATCGGCGTTTTTATCGTTCTTTTCATCTCCATACTTATGGTACCTGCCTTTCTTGCAATTTTGAAGACGCCAGAAGTTGAAAAAGGGAAATCTCCCGAGAGTGAGTCTCTGAAAAAACTGGGGGTCTTTACCGTTAGATTCAACGGGTATATCGTTGCTATATCTGTTTTCATCATGGTGGTGGGAGCCCTCGGTATACCGAGAATTAGAAGCGAATCCAACGAAATTAAGAATTTCCCCAAAGACAGTCCCATAAGGATCGCCGACGAGTGGATAAACAGGGAGTTTGTCGGAACCACTCCTCTGAATGTTATCTTCGAGGCAGAGAAACCCGGTGCCTTCAAAGATCCAGAAAATCTCAGGCTCGTGGATGAATTTGAGAATTTTGTAAAAACTTTGCCGGATGTTGGTGGTGTGATGTCCCTGACGGACATGATAAAGAGGCTAAACCAGGGGCTCTTTGCTGATAATCCTGAGTATTACAGAATACCTGATTCCCGGGATCTTGTTTCTCAGGAGATTTTTCTATACAGCATGTCAGGAGATCCATCTGATTTTGATGCCCTTGTCAATCAGGACTACGATGTGCTGAATGTTACCATATTTATAAAAACATCGAGTACGGGCAGGTTAAAAAAGATAGTCAGTGCTATTGAGAGTTACTCGGACAGGAAGTTCAGTGGAACCGGCATAAGGGTAACCGTTACAGGACTTTCCAGGCTGTTCATTCTCATGGATCAGCTCGTTGTCAGGGGTCAGATCGCAAGTGTGATTTCCGCGTTCATACTCGTTCTCATTATCACATCGCTCGTCCTCAGATCTTTCAAGGCCGGGGTGCTCTCCATTATTCCCCTGTTCGTCGTGGTCATACTTAATTTTGGTATCATGGGATTTGCCGGAATTTCACTGACTCACGCAACTGCCATTGTGGCTTCTATTGCCATAGGAATAGGAATCGACTATGCGGTACATTACATCAATCGGTACAGAATTTTTTATCCTGAAATTGAAAAAGCTCCTGAAACCATTGAGAAGACCACATCAACTGTTGGAAAAGCCATCATTTACAATGCCCTTTCTGTAACCCTTGGATTTCTTGTTCTTACCCTCTCTGTATTTACCGGGATTAAGAGGTTAGGACTTCTTGTAGCCATAACCATGGTTTTGAGCGCCATTGGCGCTCTTGTTATTCTTCCAGCAGTTATGAGTATATTAAAACCCTCTTTCAGGAGGTGAGATCATGAGGACCATTGTTACTCTTTTGATATTTGGCCTTCTTGGTGCTCAGGACGCCACAAAAATTATGTGGCGCGTACACAATAGACCGAAATGGAAGGATATGCACGCTTTCATGACTCTTGAGATCGTTTCTCCAAACGGCCAGAGAAGGATAAGGAAAATGGAGAGCTGGTCGAAAACTGATCCTGAGACTGACGAAACCCGGATGTTGATCCTGTTTCTCCAGCCGCCTGACATCAAGGGAACAAAATTCCTCCTTCACGAGCACAGGGACAGGGAGGACGATATGTGGATCTACATTCCTGCGATCAGAAAGGCAAAAAGAATTGCCGCATCGGGGAAGGCCGGTGCGTTCATGGGATCTGACTTCTCAAACTACGACATTGGCGGTGGTGAGTACGAGGATTGGAACTATAAACTTTTGAGGACGGAAAATTACGATGGTCATCCATGCTGGGTGATTGAAGCAACTGCGAGGAACAAAAAGGTTATCAAAAAGTCGGGATATTCCAGAATGGTCAAATGGATAAGGAAGGATAACTACATGGTCGTGCGGACCAACTGCTACGACAGAGCAGGAGAGCTTTTTAAAAGGATTGAGACAAACAAGATGGAAAAAATTGAGGGGATCTGGTTTGAGACCGTGATGACGGCAGTTAAGCTGAGAACGGGCAGAAAATCCATTATGAAGTTTGATAAAATTGAGGTAAACACAGGAATTCCTGATAGAATGTTTTCTTTGAAGGCCTTGAGATAGGAGGTTTGTGATGTTTGCTGCACTTGTAATTATTGTCGTTTCAAATTCTCCTGTTGGAGGATTTTTAAAGTTCGAGGATTACATCAGAGTTGATAGTATCCGTCGGCACCAGAAGATAGCAACCACATTTCAGCTCAAGTTTTCCCTTGAGAGTGGAGATGTCGAGGGTTTTGGTGTGTTCAACATCGTACACGACATGGTGGGGAAAAGTACATCGCTTGAACCAATTGAGGGATACATATCCTGGGAGAAAGGGGCTTTTGGAATCACCGCAGGAAAAAGGATTGTGAGTATCGGGACCGCAGACTGGCTGAATCCCACAGATGTTATCACGCCCAGAGATTATACCTCCCTGCATTCTGATCTTGAAGAATTCAGAAAAGGTGTTGAGGAGGTTAATGTGGATATAAACTTTTCCCGGATGCTCTTCTCTCTGTATCTGTTCCCCGGATTCACACCCAACAGGTATCCGATGAAGGAGATCGTCCTACCTGTAAGCCCGGTTTTTATGGTCGATTTCAATCCAGATTCTGCCAGACTGCCATCCAGCGAGTTTAAAAATACTCAATTTGGTCTTCGCATCCACGGATTTTTAAGTAATATCGACATCTCTGCCACCTACCTGAAGATATTTGATAGAGACCCGGATTTATCGGCCAGGACAATAGGAATTCCCAACAATGTGGTAATTTTCATATATCCGGAGTATCACTGGACGACCATGTACGGAGCAGACTTCTCAGCCACCCTTGGAAGCTGGGAGGTTCACGGTGAGGGTGCATACTTCCTGACATCCGACAGGGATGGAGATAACCCGGGGATAAAGAATCCGTATGTTTATGTCGTCGCAGGCGGCAATAGAACCTTTTTTGATGAAAGAGTGAGATTTGGAATTCAGGCTGGTTTCAAACACATCTACAATTTCAGGGATTCCACCTACTTTGCAGACGATCCAATAAAAAGTTTTCTGTATCTCTTTGCGAGGAAAACCTTTTACGAGACGGTAGAGAACACATACTACGGCACGCTTACCCTCGGATACAACTCTCAGGAAGGGAACTGGAGTCTCGATGGAACGGTGGTTTACGATTTTTCCAATGAAGACTACTTTTCCATACCGAAGTTCATGTACTCACCGGCAGATGGAGTTAATTTTATAGCCGGACTATTCTTGAGTGGTGGGAAAGGCTCCTCCCCCTTCAGTGAAATGGGTAAACATGTGGGCAAACTTGCGTTTTTTGAGTTAAAGTTCAGTTTTTAACTAAAAGATAGCTCAATGGTTTTATCAAGCGGAGTAGAGGAGAGGGATAGGGTGCTGTAGATTTTCAAATCTTCACAGTAACT
>JALSOY010000189.1 GCA_026986235.1 Caldifarciminota bacterium | reverse complement strand
CATGGAGGACAGTGCATTTAATATTTACGAGGATGATAAGTACGGTGAGGATTATTGTATATAGAATGTATGGGTATGCATTTACGTAAAAACATGGGTAATGTCAGGGATAAAGGGGGATTCTCAAAATCCCCATGGTGAAGGTGATCTCCTTTCCAAAGTCTCCCTTGGAGAAGGGGGAGACAGGGGGATTGAATTTCTGAGCAGTTTAAACCGCTCTCCTGAAGGAAGGGGGACACACGAAGTGTGTCCCCCCGTTTTATCTACTTTTTAACCTTTTCCAGCCACTCTTCAAGCTTTACCTGGAAGTACTCTGGTGGCATGGATGCCCAGTGTTTGTACCAGTTCCACCTGACGAGGACATCCCTCTGTGCAAGTTTGAGGAGCCTTTTTGCCTCTTCGGGTTTGTTGTACATGAGCACCCTGAACCTTCCTTCATTCATCATGTATTTCTCAAGGGGTATAGATGGATCTTTGGAGTCAAGCTGGAGCGGGTTTTTACCCTGTTTAACGAGATCAGGATTATACCTCATGAGTGGCCAGTATCCAGATTTCACGGCGAGTTTCTGCTGTTCTGCACCGTAGGCGAGGTCGTAACCGTGCTCAATACAGTGAGAATAGGCTATTATGAGTGACGGGCCGTCGTATGCTTCTGCCTCCAGGAATGCCCTCAGTGTATGCAGGTCGTTGGCTCCCATTGCAACCCTTGCCACATAGACATAGCCATAGCTCATGGCCATCATGGCAAGATCCTTCTTTGGAAGCTGTTTACCACCTGCTGCAAATTTTACCACTGATCCCATGGGCGTTGCCTTCGACTGCTGGCCACCGGTGTTGGAGTACACCTCGGTATCCAGGACCAGTATGTTCACATTTTTGCCAAGTGCAAGCACATGATCGAGGCCGCCGTAACCGATGTCGTAAGCCCAGCCGTCGCCACCGACGATCCAGACGCTCTTTTTGACGAGGACATCGGCAAGACTCAAAAGATCTCTCGCTTCGGGACGATCCTTGATCTTTTCAAGTTTCTGTTTCAGGAGTGCGACGCGTTTCCTCTGCTCCTCAATCTCTGCCTCGTTCGTCTGTTTTGCATTTTTGAGCTCATAAGCGAGCTGGTTACCGATCTCCGCGCTCAATTTATCAAGAAGTTCTTTTGCGTACTCGATCTGCTTGTCGAGTGCAAGTCTAAAGCCGAGGCCGAATTCTGCGTTGTCTTCAAAGAGTGAGTTTGACCATGCCGGTCCCCTGCCGTCCTTGTTGTAAGTCCACGGTGTCGTGGGCAGGTTACCTCCGTATATTGAGGAGCAACCGGTGGCGTTGGCAACGATTGCCCTGTCGCCGAAGAGGGCACTCATCAGTTTCAGATAGGGTGTTTCACCGCAGCCCGGGCAGGCACCTGAGAACTCAAAGAGGGGTTCGAGGAACTGAACATCGAGAATGGTGTTGACCCTGATCTTTTTCCTGTCAACTTCGGGAATACTGAGGAAGAAGTCCCAGTTTTCTGCTTCCTGTTCCCTGATAGGGGGCTGGGGTACCATGTTGATTGCCTTTCTTTCAGGATTCTTTTTGTCGTGGACAGGGCATACTTCAACGCACAGGCGGCAGCCCGTACAGTCTTCAGGTGCCACCTGAATGGTGTACTTCATTCCCTTGAACTGCTTGTTGTACTTTACATCTGCTGATTTAAATGTGGGAGGCGCGTTTTTCAAAATCTCGGGTTCATAGACTTTTGCCCTTATGGTGGAGTGAGGGCAGATCATCACACACTTACCGCACTGAGTACAGAGGTCAGGGTCCCACTCGGGGATTTCCAGGGCAATGTTTCTCTTCTCCCACTTCGTCGTTCCGCTTGGCCAGGTGCCGTCAGCCGGGAAGGCACTGACTGGAAGTTCATCACCTTTGTATTCCAGCATTTTCGCCGTCACTTTCCTGACAAACTCAGGGGCCTCTTGTGGCACAGGCGGTCTCATATCGAAGTCACTCGTGACCCTGCCGGGATGTTTGACTTCAAAAACATTTTCAACAGCCCTGTCAACTGCCGCGTAGTTCTTTTCGACGATCTCTTTTCCGCGTTTACCCCAGGTTTTGTAAATGAACTCTTTGATCTTTTTAATGGCCTCGTCCTTCGGCAGGATGCCTGAGAGGATGAAGAAGCCGGTCTGCATTATCGTGTTTATTCTCGGCCCGAGACCCACCTCTTTTGCGATTTTGTAAGCATCGATGACATAAACTTTAAGGTTTTTCTCAATAATGTGTTTCTGGACGGTCTTTGGAAGTTTATCCCACACCTCGTCAGGGCCGTAGGGGCTGTTTATCAGAACGGTTGCACCTTCTTCGGCGAGGTCGAGCATGTGGATTCTCTCAAGGAATGAGAACTGGTGGATACCCACATAGTTGGCCCTGGAAATGAGGTAGGGCGATTTTATGGGATCAGGACCGAATCTGAGGTGCGAGACTGTAAGTGATCCGGCCTTTCTCGAGTCGTAAACGAAGTACCCCTGTGCGTAGTTGTCAGTTTCAAGGCCAATGATTTTAATCGTATTCTTACTTGCACTTACGGTTCCATCGGATCCGAGGCCAAAGAATACGGCACGGGTTCTGGAAGGAGGCTCAATCACGAAGGATGGATCGTAGTCTATACTGGTGTTGGTGACATCGTCGTTGATACCCACGGTAAAGTGATTTTTGGGGTTATCCTTCTTCATCTCGTCGAATATACCTTTGACCATCGCAGGGGTAAATTCCTTTGAGGATAGTCCGTACCTGCCGCCAATCACGCGGGGCTTTTCCTTAAAGTGTGCAAATCCTTCCTGATAGGCGAGCTGGATTGCATTCACCACATCTTCGTAAAGGGGTTCACCAATTGCACCTGGTTCCTTTGTCCTGTCGAGTGCAGCGATGGTGTGGACGGTGGATGGAAGTGCCGCTATGAAGTGTTTTACTGAGAAAGGTCGGAAAAGTCTAACTTTGAGAACACCCACCTTTTCACCTTTTGAAGAGAGGTAATCCACTGTTTCGTGCACTGTTTCTGCTCCGGAGGCCATGATAACGATAACCCTTTCCGCATCATCAGGGCCTTCGTACTGGAATAGATAGTACTGGCGACCGACGATCTCAGCGAATTTGTCCATTACCTTTTGAACAATCTCAGGAGTCTTCAGGTAGTACGGATTAACCCTTTCCCGCGCCTGGAAGTAGGTATCCGGATTGTGTGAAGTTCCACGAATAAAGGGGTTGTCAGGGTTGAGGGCCCTCTGCCTGTGAGCTCTTACGAGCTCGTCGTCTATCATGGCCCTCATGTCGTCCAGACTTAGTTTTTCAATTTTGGAAATTTCGTGTGAGGTTCTGAATCCATCGAAGAAGTGAACGAAGGGGACTCTGGACTCGAGGGTGGCTGCCTGAGCGATAAGGGCGAGGTCCATGGCTTCCTGGACAGATCCGGACGGCATAAAGGCGAATCCGGTCTGCCTCGCAGCCATGACATCTGAATGCTCACCAAAAATGCTTAAAGCGTGAGTTGCCACTGTCCTTGAGGAAACATGGAAAACTGTGGAATTCAATTCACCTGCGATTTTATACATGTTGGGGATCATGAGCAGGAGACCCTGTGAGGCGGTGAATGTGGTAGTGAGAGCACCTCTCTGGAGAGAGCCGTGAACAGCGCCCGAGGCTCCGCCCTCGCTCTGCATTTCAGTAACTCTCGGTACTGTACCCCAGATGTTGGGCTTCCCTTCAGAAGCCCAGGCATCGGCGTGCTCACCCATGGGAGAAGAAGGGGTGATGGGGTAAATCGTAATAATTTCGTTCGTATGGTAGGCTACATACGCCGTAGCTTCGTTGCCATCCATTGCAACTATTTCGCGTTTCATCTTTTCAAACCTCCAGTCGTAACAATTTGCGTAAATTTTAAACCATGCGGGATGAAATTTCACCAAAGATAATGTATGATTTCACAAAGTTGTTATGCTCAAACTCCTCCTTTCTTCAATGTTATTCACAACAGGCCCCGGCGTAAAGATTATTGGCAACAGGGTGTTATCACATTCAACCATATTGAATACAATTTCAAAAAACCTTCAGGATGCCGATTCACTCATTGCCCAAAAAATCCTCGGTCTTTACCTTACTCGGGGTTTCCCCTTTGCCCGTGTAAAAATAGTAAGATCTACCGATACTGTGCTTGTAATCATTGATGAAGGCCCCCTTGCCAGAATTTCTGGAGTCAGGATAGAGCCTGATAGAGCTGGAGGGGTAAAAGACATCCTGCCAGATCTCAGGGGTAAAGTGTTCACACCAGAACTTATCAAAACCGTCGAGCAGAGGATAAACTCCACGGGTTATCTCGTGTTTGATCACATAGGTTTTCTTAAAGCTGGTGGGGGAATCGTACTTCTGATTTCTGTAAAGGAGATTGGTCCCCAGGCTCTGTTTGGGGCTGCTGTAACCGGTAACGCTGGTGGAATCTCCGGATATTTGAAAATGAAATTCCTTTCCATTCGTGGGAGGCCTGTAAACATTCAGTTTGATTACTCAAGGATAACTGTCCTCAGGGGATCTTTGAGATTTGACCTCGTGTATCCCTTTTTCCATGGCCTGAATACAAGCATTTATACCTTTTATGGGAGTGAAATTCAGGGGGAAGAGTCTCACAGAAGGGCAGGTGGAGGTATGATCTTTCATGTTAAAGGCATCTCAATAAGGCAGGGATTCCAGAGACAGGACGGTGTTGCTTTCGGAGAGACAGGCCTGAAGATCAGGAGAGGCCATCTGAAGCTTTTATCGTCCATCGTTTACAGATCAAAAAGGTACAGGGTCACATACAGGATGGGTATTACGCGTGGAAGACTGGGAGCTGAACTTTTCCTTTTCACCCGATCAGATTCAACCTTTCAGGTTGAGAAGCTTGGAGGTGTGGAGTTTTTCAGAGGTTACAGATACGGGAGTATCGAGGCCACCCGAGGATGGGGACTGAAGCTGGACTTCCACTTTACGGGGCAGACTTTTCTGTTTTTTGACTGTGGAGATGTGGAGGGGAGCTTTCTCAGATCTGCCGGGCTGGGCCTGAATTTCAAGAACGGTAAGGTCATTTACGGACTCAGACCCGGTGTTCCTGTATTTGACGGTATTCTGACAGTTGCTTTGAAAATCGGCTTTTGAGGGATAAAATTAATCCATGAGATTCCTTGAATATCAGGCAAAGGAAATTTTAAGAAGTTACGGTCTCAGGGTTCCGGAAGGCAGGCTTTTTGGAGAAGCTGATAACTTTCCTGTACCAGCAGTGGTTAAGGCCCAGATACCTATTGGAGGAAGAGGAAAAGCAGGTGGAATTCTGTTTGCTGAAAGCAAGGAGGAGGTTACTGATGCAGCAAGTCGTTTGATGAAGAAAAGTATCAGGGGATTTCCTGTTCGGAAGGTGCTTGTTGAAGAGAGGCTCTCAATTGATAAGGAGTTCTTTATCTCTTTCTTGATAGATTCCACTTCGAGGCGGGAACTCTTTATGATTTCCGATCTTGGTGGTGTTGAGATTGAAGAGCTCGCGGAGAGAGAGCCAGAGAGGGTAAGAAAGAGGTTTATAACCCCTTTTGTGGGGCTCAGGGACTACGAAGTAAGGGAGGAGCTTGTCCATCTCGGGATTGGTGGAAAATTATTACTGAAGTTGAGTGATGTAGTTTTGAGGTTATGGAAGATTTTTCATGAACTTGATGCCACAATCCTTGAGGTCAACCCTCTTGTTCTGGGAAGTGATGGTATGTTTTACATTGCCGATGTACACATGGAAATAGAGGATGAGGCTTTGATCAGGCATCCTGATTTAAAGAAATTTGTTTCCGGATACGAGGGGTACATAGGAACGAGGGTAATGACTGAACTTGAGAGGCGTGCGAGGGAGATCGACGGGATGGACCACCGTGGAGTTGCCGGGAGGTTTATCGAGTTTGACGGAAATCTCGGGCTTCTAATTGGAGGTGGTGGAGCAAGTTTAACCGTTTTTGATGCAATAAGGAAGTACGGAGGCAGGCCAGCGAACTACTGCGAGATCGGAGGAAATCCGAGCGTTAAGAAGGTTGCAGAACTCACGAAACTTATCCTTTCAAAACCCGGAGTCGAAAAGGTTGCGGTGATAATGAATGTAGTTTCAAATACGAGGGTTGATCTTGTGGCAAGGGGAGTGATAAAGGGTATCCTTGAGGCGGGGAAGGAACCTTCTGAGGTTATCAGCGTTTTCAGAATACCGGGTGCGTGGGAGGATGAGGGCTTTAAGATACTCAAAAAGTATGGGATCAGGTATCTCACGAGAGAGTATTCCCTCGATGACGCAGCAAGAATGGCAGTTCTTTGGGATATTTGAGATCAACCCCGTGGTGAAGGTGGGGTAGAAAGGGAGGGGGGCGCGCCGCGAAGCGGCGCGCCCCCCTCTCCGATTCGGGAGGTGACCCAGAGGAGAATCTACCTCGTTATCTCCACATACCTCACCATCTGTGCCCCCCTCGCATCCCCAAGTAAAACTGACATCGTATCCCCTGTACTCCTCTCTATTCTCCACAGATAGTTATCTTCCATCCAGCTGGATTGTGTTGCAAATATGAAATCCTCACTTACATCTATCCCCATAAATCCACTTCCACCAATGTTATAGACCGTGTCTACCACCATAGAGGCAAGATCAACCACTGTCGGAGGAAGAGACCAGCCCACGAGATAACCTTTACCCTCATAGACCGCAATATCTCCAGCAGCCGAGGCCAGAGAAACTGTATCCACTACACTCATGTTATGCGCATCCACTTTCACCAAAAGTCCACCTGAAGTCCAGGACCCGCCTGCAATATACAGATATGAACCGTCGCTGGCAATAACCGTAGGATTTTCAAAAAGTCTGAGACTGTCTATCTTCTGGAGATCGGTTGTGAACCTGTAAACATAGCCTGTGTCCGTCGCGTAGTTTGCCCTGTCATAAAATGATGCCACCACATAAACATAACCGTTTAGATAAGTAATTCCCATGGGAGAGATTCCGGCAGTTGCAGAGTCCACAACTTCACCCCTACGGGTAAGTTTATAAACCCTATCAAACATGTAGGATGTTACATAAAAATTGTTGCCGTCCCATGCTATGTCCCAGGGATTTGATCCCTGAGGCAGTTCGTAGGTGGTCTCAACCTGATTCTCCCGATAATCAATCTTCTGAACAGTCGCCGAGCCTGAATTTACCAGATAAAGGTAATCGCCGAATTTCCTGATGGAATTCGGAATTTCACCTGTTTCTATAACATCTCTGAAAACGGTATCCCGGTCCACATCGTATATGTCTATGGTTTCTGCCCCACCGTTGACTATGTAAACTGCTCTCTGATGAGATACCTGTGGCCCGGTCTCCTCCTTCTGACAGGAGACAGAAATAAACGCCATTATTGTTATGGCCAGTACATACCTTCTCATCCCTTACCTCCTCTAAATTTTTGTTTCTAACTTTACCCTCCACTGTCTTCCCGGCGCCGGGTACCCCCTGATCAGGGAATAACTCCTGTTGGTTAGATTTGTTATCTCCAAAAAAATTGAGTTTTTCCCCATGGAAAAACCCAGATGAAGGTTTACGAGTGTCACAGGTGGCATGGTCTTGGGGCCCGTTAATCTTTCGTGCCGTCTCCCGATCCTTACGATGGATAGGGCATTCATCCCGTAGTTCAAAGTAAGACCTATTTTGTTCATGGGATAGTAAATGAGATGCATCTTGGAGAAGACCGTATCTATGTATTCACCGAATACTAAAAGTGAAATTTTACCGATCTTGAACTGAACATTTCCGTCAAGTCCCCTGATTTTAACGCTGTCCAGATTTATGGGAGTCCAGATGCCACGATCCACCGGTGACCATTTGATGAGGTCCCTGTAATTTCTGAAAAATAAGGAAATGTTAATCTTTGTGAAGTTTAAAAACCTCTTGAATCCCAGTTCGAATTCTTCGAGATTTTCGGTTTTCAAATCAGGGTTTCCATGTGCATATACGGACTCCGGCCAGTAAAGGTCGTTGAATGTGGGGAGTCTGTAACCCGTTGAAAACGAGGTGTAAAAGCCCGGGGAGAGGGTTAGACCGGCGAAAAACGAGGGTTTAAAGGATTTTTCGTTAAACCAGTAGTCTCCAGAAAAGGATACAAAGGGGTAAAAAATTCCTGCTTTTTGCGAGTAGTTAAATGAAAGGGAGAGTCCGTACCTTGTGTGATTTTCAAGTGAATGGGATCTGATACCTTCCCAGAATGCCCTTAGAGTCAGGAATTTTACAGGGGTCAGCTTAAGTTCGATGCGACCTGTAACATGATGATCCTGCGGCCTTGAATGGGGTTTGTATGTGAAGTTGTCCAGCGCAAAGGAGAGATCGAGGATTTTTGCCCTGAAACTCCCCATAACCAGATTTTCAAATATGGAATCAGGAGTTGTTGTAAGGCCTCCAGGAATGATGGGTATCCCGCGTCTTGAATGTGAGAAGGCAAAAAACAGAGTGCTTTTTTGCCGTACGAATTTGGTGAATCCAAAGAAGTTTTCCCGTCCGGAGTTTTTAATTTTCAGGACATGACCTTTACTTCTTACCGTGTATCCTCCGGGTGTGATTTCACGGGAAAATCCTGCTCTCACAAATGTATTTGTGGAAAGGAGAAACCCTGTAACTGAGGCGATGGAGAAAAAGTTCTTTCCTAATCCAAATCTCAGGAAATTCAACCTGTTTGTAAGCCTGATGTTTACGAGCCCTGCCATGGCATCGTAACCGAAGTACGAGGAATTGCCGGTCAGAAGAGTTTCAAAACCTCCTATTAGATCTGACGGTACGAGCTCAAAGTCGAAGTAACCGTTCTGTGGGCTTTTTACAGGAATGCCCTCCAGGAGGACCTTAATTTCTTCCATTCCAGAGCCACGGATGGAAAGGCCTGTCATGTTTGTATAGTTTCTTGGGTATGTTCCAGAAAGGTTCAAAAGGGAGAGGGTTTTTGAAGAAAATAGCGGGCGAGAGGTGTGGAAGGTCATGGGGAACTTTTCTTCTAACAGATAGTCCCTTTTACCTTTCACATACACAGGTGAAAGTATGTAAGTTGTATCAGCGATTATGAGTGTAAACAGTAAAAAAATCATATCCGATCCTCGCAAAAGGACCGGCCTCGAGGGGGAAGAAGAGTGGATAATCCGCTCGCCTCAGACCCCCGGAGGCGGCCGTGAATGATGTTTCTGGAGTAGGTCTCCCGGCTCGCAGGCGCCGGCGTCTGGCCGGCAGGGTTATCCGCCTTCCCGGATAGAGAGCTCTTCACCCTTCTATCCAGTGGCCGGCATTTCGCCTCAGATAACCCTTAACCTGCACACGGTAGCGGGGACTGCCCAGGATTCTCACCTGGTTCCCTGAACTCCAGAAACATGTCAAAAATCATTTTTTGAATTATAAACTCCAGGCCAAGAAAATATCAATCCGGGGGGAGGCTTTTCGAAAAATCCCCCTTCTTTAGAAGGGGGACAAAGGGGGATGCAAACCGCTTAAAATTTCAATCCCCCTAAATCCCCCTTCTCCAAGGGGGATTTTTGAGAATTCCTCTCCCTCAGCAAG
>JALSOY010000188.1 GCA_026986235.1 Caldifarciminota bacterium | reverse complement strand
TATTCTGTGTCAGGTACGGTTATAACGATTTTTACCTTCTTGTCAGAATACCAGAGGTGGCCTGAGTAGTTTTTATAAACAAAATCCCCTGACCTGACTTTCTGGGTAAAATTCGCTTCAAAGTGTCTTGTATTCTTTAAAATTTCAAAACCGTGGGTGCACGAAAGGCTGACCACGAGTGTCAGAAAGAGTTTCATGCAACCAATTATAAACTACACACGCATCACTATGCCAGGGGTTTTAATCTCACGAGGAAGTGTCTCAGGAACGGAGGTTCGTACTCTATGGTCAATCCTTTTATGTGCGCCTTGGTTTCGCTTATGGTTTCCATTACTTTTACCACATAGTCCAGGTGAGACCGTGTGTAAACTCTGCGTGGGATAGCGAATCTCACGAATTCGTGTTCGACATCCCTGTCAGCGCCAAACATGAGTGATCCAATTTCCGTTGTTCTAATGCCGCCTTCGAGGTACAGGGCAACCACGAGGGCCTGACCCGGGAAGTTTTCTCTCTTGATGTGTGGCAAGAACCTTGATGCTTCCACATATACTGCGTGTCCTCCAGTTGGCCACATTACAGGAATCCCCATGTTGCGAAATTTTTCTCCGAGATAGCGGACCTGCTGGATCCTGTATTTAAGGTAGTCTTCGTCCAGGGATTCCATAAGTCCGATGGCGATCGCCTCAAGGTCTCTTCCAGCGAGTCCACCGTAAGTTGGGAACCCTTCCCAGAGAATCAGCATCTCTTTGAATCTCATGGAGAGCTCTTCATGGTCTGTTGCGATAAATCCGCCAATATTCACAAGTCCATCCTTTTTTGCACTCATCGTAACGATATCTGCGTGGGAGAGGGTCTCTTTCACTATTTCGCCTATGGATTTATTATCAAAACCCGGTTCATACATCTTCACAAAATAGCTATTTTCTGAAATCCTGCATGCATCTATGTGGAGAAGGACCCCATACTTCGTTGCGAGTTCCCTTACACTTTTTACATTGGAGACAGAAACGGGCTGTCCTCCAGCGGTGTTGTTGGTAAGAGTCATGGTAATGACTTTTACCTTTTTCCCCTCTTCTTTCAGAATCTTTTCAAGCCTGTCGAGGTCCATGTTGCCTTTAAACATCTTTTCGGAGAAGATATTTTTTGATTCCGGGGAGGGGAGATCGTAAAGTATTGCTCCCTGATACTGGAAATTTGCCCCCGTGGTATCGAAAAAGGTGTTTGAAATGGCGATGTCTCCTTTATCTAACAGGACATGGGCAATTATTTTTTCCGCTGCCCTTCCCTGATGTGTGGGGATGACGAATTTTTTACCTGTAAACTTTTTCACGGCCTCCTCGAATCTTTCAAAGCTTGACGCTCCGGCATAGGATTCGTCTCCCTGCATTATACCGGCCCACTGGAACTGGCTCATGCTCCCGGTTCCCGAATCTGTCAGTAAATCCACAGTAATGTACCTTGATTTTACATTGAAAAGGTTGTAACCGGCATCTTTAAGAATCCTCTCCCTTTCTTCCCTTGTGGTCATGTATATCGGTTCAACCATTTTTATCTTGAAAGGTTCAAAAGGATAGTCCATTTAGCACCTCCTTGTTGAATTAATTATAAAGGCAACGGGACTTCTTTTTCGCGTTCAGTCACTTTAAAATTTTTACATGCGCTGCTTCATCGCTCTTGAATTTCCCGATGATATAAAGGAAAAGATATATCGGAGCATCAAGCCCGAGGTTAGATCGAAGCCAGAACTGAAGTGGGTTTCACAGGAAAACCTGCATCTTACCCTCAAGTTTTTGGGTGAGATTTCGGAGCATAAGGCAAGGGAAGTGGCAGAAGAACTTGAAAAGAATTTCAGGGGAGCCAAGAAAATTCGAGTGAAACTGGGGAAAGTGGGAAGTTTCACAGACAGAGGTTACATAAGAGTTCTCTGGATAGGAGTAGAAGAAGGTGAGAATGAAATTAAAGGACTTGCCGAGATCGTCGAAAAATCCATGAAAAAACTCGGATTTCCGCGGGAGAAAAGGGAGTTTGTTCCTCACCTCACCATAGCCCGAACGAGGAAGAGATCGTCAAAGAGGTACAGGCCCTCTGATTTCAACATAGACTTGAAAATTCCTGAATTCTTTATTAGAGAAATCGTCCTCTACAGGAGCACCCTGACTCCTGATGGTCCAATTTATCAAAAACTGAATGTGATCAGGTTAGATGGATAAAAAACAGGTAATCACACTTGCAAGGGAAGTTATAAGAAAGGAGAAGGAAGGACTTGAGAAGCTTATTGAGGCAATAGATGAGGAGTTT
>JALSOY010000187.1 GCA_026986235.1 Caldifarciminota bacterium | reverse complement strand
ATGCAAACTACGCTTTTGTAGGCGGTGGGAAAAAGAATTTAGCAAATGGCTTTTACTCCGCTATAGGTGGTGGATACGCTGATACAACAATGGGTACAGCGGCAACTGTAAGTGGAGGGTACTTCAACTCTGCAAGAAATTATTATGCCACTGTCTCTGGCGGTTACCACAATACGGCATCAGGCAGGAACTCCACAGTGGGCGGTGGCTTTTACAACAGCGCTTTTGGCAAATACTCTGGTGTATTTTCAGGGTATCGTAACACCGTCTCAGACAGTTTCAGTGTCATTGCAGGCGGCGATTCCAACAGGGTTGATTCGGCCTTCGCATTCATTGGCGGAGGAAATTACAACACAGCAAGCGGCATGTATGCTACTGTGGGCGGAGGGAAGGGAAATTACGCGGAGCGGTATGCTGTTATAGGAGGAGGATTAATGAACACTTCAGGCGACCGTGCCACTGTGGGAGGAGGACAAGATAACTGTGCATGCGGCGTACTCGCAGTGGTGGGAGGAGGATTTCTAAACAGTGCACAGGGTAATGTTTCGATGGTTGGCGGTGGAGGGTTTAACGGAGCAGACAATGAATATGCGATAGTGGGGGGGGGAGAATTTGACACGGCGAGCGGGTATATTTCAGGAGTCTTCTCCGGTTATCACAATGTAGCCTCCGGGGACTACTCATGGATCGGTGGGGGTCAGAACCAGTCTGCAAAAGGCAAGTATTCAGCCGTCATAGGCGGGAAGGGTAACACAGCGGATGGCGATTATTCCGTAGCTTTCGGGCACAACGCTTCCACAAACGGCATCAGTAACACCGCTGTGTTCAACTGGCAGAACGGCGGCAGGTTCTTTATCAACACCAACGCAAGACCCACGAGCCATGCCCTCTTCGTCATGGGTATGTCGTTCAGCTCCAGGGGATGGTACGAGATGCCTGTGAAAGGCGGCACGACCATCCAGCATGCAGTGGACAAAGTGAAAAAGCTCAGAGGTGTCCAGTCCGGAGATAAGACGGGTATCGACATAGAGACACTTGCACAGATAGCGCCCGATGCGGTGAGTCGTGCGCCCGATGGCACGATTGAGGGAGTTGACTACTCGAAGCTCGTCCCCATCCTCATAGAGGCCATAAAGGAACAGCAAAAGAAGATATCCGAACTTGAGCAGCGTATTGATTTACTTGAGAAGAGGTGAAGGTGATGAGGAAAATTCTTCTCTTTTTCATTCCGGCTCTATTGATGTCCCAGTACAGGATACAGGCGGGCACGCTGTCGAGTGGATCCGAATCATCCTCAAATGGAAGTTATAACCTGGTTTCAACCCTGGGACTGCCTGCTTGCGGGATAAGCTCCAGCTCATCGTTCACCCTCGTGGGAGGGGTTCCTTATCCGGGAATATATGTAATCTCTGAGGAAGTGGATCCGGTTTACAGATTCAAACTTTTGCCCCTATCTCCAAATCCCACCATGGGAAGGGTATCCATTTCATTCGTTTTACCGGGAAAGGAAAAGGTAAGAATTGAGATATTCGACATAACGGGAAGACTCGTGTGGAAATACAGTAATGAACTTCAGCCGGGTATGCACCAGCTGGTCTGGGATTCGAGAGATTTAAGAGGTAAACCTGTGTCGAGTGGCATATACTTCATGAAGTTTAACGCAGAAAAAAGAGTTTTAAAGCAAAAGTTGCTCGTGGTGAGGTAAGAAGGGGGATGTGTATCGCACAACCCCAATCCCCCTTAGATAGAAGGGGGACAGAGGGGGATGTCAACCGTTTGAAATTTCAATCCCCCTGTATCCCCCTTCTCCAAGGGGGATTTAGAGAGGAGGAGTCCCCCTTCTCCAAGGGGGATTTAGGGGGAAGCCCTCCCCTTCACCAGGGTGGATTTTGGGAAGAGGAGATCTCCTTCACCAGGAGGTGTGAGATGAGGAATCCCCCTTTGTCAAAAGGGGGACAAAGGGGGATTCTAAAAGCCCCTCTGGCAAATTGGGCTTTTGAACACCCTCCGATCAGGGGTTGACAGTGCGGCAGGTTCAATTTAGAATTATTCCAGATTAAAAAGAATTAAAAAGGAGGTTGTAAAATGGAGGCAAGAATTCCTCTTATTGGAGAAAAATTCCCGGAGATGGAAGTTGTAACAACGCATGGTAAGATTAAGTTGCCCGAGGCCTACGAGGGCAAGTGGTTCATCCTTTTCAGTCATCCGGCTGACTTCACTCCTGTGTGTACCACAGAGTTTGTCGCATTTCAGAAGAGATACGAGGAGTTCAGGAAGCTCAACACGGAGCTAATTGGACTCAGTATCGACCAGGTCTTCTCCCACATCAAGTGGGTGGAGTGGATAAAGGACAATCTCAATGTGGAGATCGAGTTCCCCATTATTGCAGACGACACAGGTGCAGTGGCAAACAGGCTTGGCCTCGTTCATCCCGGTAAGGGGACAAACACTGTGAGGGCGGTCTTTATAGTTGATCCTAAGGGGATCATCAGGGCTATCCTTTACTATCCACAGGAGCTCGGTCGCAACATGGACGAGATCCTGAGGATGATCAAAGGGTTCCTGGTTTCAGACGAACATGGAGTGGCGATTCCCGCCAACTGGCCTGAAAATGAGCTCATTGGCGATGAGGTGATCATTCCGCCTGCAGCTGATGTGAAGACGGCCGAGGAGAGGCCAAAGAAGTACGATTGTTACGACTGGTGGTTCTGCCACAAGAAACTTTCGTAGTTTATATGGGGGGCGCCGCGAAGCGGCGCCCCCCATCACCCCACCATGAAGGTGTTCGAAAAGTATCTCTCTTTTTTAACTTAATTTGCAGATAGAGATGATTTTTCGGTTATCATCCCCCTTGAGTCACCTTGCTGAGGGAGAGGAATTCTCAAAAATCCCCCTTGGAGAAGGGGAACTTAGGGGGATTGAATTTCAATCGGAAAACATCCCCCTTTAGTTCCCCCTTCTGAAGAAGGGGGATTTTTCGAACACCATCACCCCACCATTGATTTATTCCCCTCCATTATCCATAATTTCTGAATGCAGGAATTAAAGTTTTTCCTACTCCTGCTTCACAACACTCCAGGAATCAGGGATAAAGTACTTTACAAAATCCTGAAAGCCATCTATTACGAAGGCATCACGCCATCGAGGTTCCTCGAACTTCCCTACGATGTCTATAGAAAAAGATTCAAACTATCACACGACGCATCCATTGCTCTATCCGAAAATCTTGCTGATCACCTGGAGAGGTCGTACAGGCTTATGGAAGTCCTTGATAACCTCGGTTTCAGAATAGTCTCGGTCTTCGATAGCGATTATCCCGAATCCGTGAAAAAGTTTTTTGATTTTCCACCTCCAATTCTGTACATGAGGGGAGATAAGACCCTCTTAAAAAAATCCACATTTACAATTTTAAATTCGAGGGATGTGGATGAAAGGTGTGTGGAAATCTCCCGGAAATTTTTATCAGGTGAGGTGCTCGTAAGTGGTGTATATGGGCCCGGTTACAGCTATGCACTTGATTTTCGTGGTCCAAAATTGGGTGTGAGCGACAGAGGGGTGATGCAGATTTCAGGTGGGAGGATGGCTAAATTCGATGCCATTGTGGCCTTTTCCGGTGTGGACGACATGGGAACGCCCTCATCCATGAGGCTGAGAGACAGGGTCGTTGCATCTCTTTCCCGTAGGATCATTGCCGGGTGTATCAGGGAAGGCGGTAACATGTTTGATCTCATTATGGAATCAGAGAGGAAGGGTAAAGAGATCTGTATAATTGACCTTGAGAGGGACGGTAACAGGGATTTGATACAGCGTGGCTTAAACCCTTGTAAAATAGTGGATTTTGCTTGACAATTGGGTTTATGGAACTTAAAATGGTCAGTTGCGGAAACAAAAACCAAGGGAGGTTGAATAATGCAAGGACTCGTTGAATATTTCAATAAAGGCGGCTCGATGATGTGGCTGCTCCTCATTCTTGCTATTTTTGGTGTCGCAATCATCATCGAAAGGATCATCACCCTGTTGTGGAAGGCGAGTACAAATCCAAGGAAGCTTGTAGCAAAGGTGACAGGTCTTATAGAAGAGGAGGGAATGGACGCCGCTGTCGAGTATCTTCAGAAGAACAAAAAGCCCATAGCAAAGGTTCTCCTTGCAGGAATTGAAAAGGTACACAGGGGGAAGAGCGTCGTGGAAGAGGCCATGGCTGCCAAGGCCTCGTCTGAGATGGGATTCCTCGATAGAGGCATGATCTACCTTTCAGCGATTGCCACCCTTGCGCCTATCATAGGATTTTTGGGAACAGTTACAGGTATGATCAAGGCATTCCAGGCGATTGCCCTCGCCGGTGAGGTTGAGCCCACTCTCGTTGCTTCGGGTATCTCCGAAGCTCTCATAACCACTGCTTCAGGTCTTTTGATCGCGGCTCCGGTGTCCCTCTTTTATGCAATTTTCCAGTCAAAGATAAACGGTTATGCAAGGGCAACCGAGGAAGCTGCAAACGAACTTATAGAGTATCTTCTTGAGAAAGAAATTATTAAAGAGGAAGCCTGAGGGAGGTAACCAAATTGGCTCTGTTTAGAAAACCAAGGCCTCCTGAGGAAGCCGAGATACCCACTGCCTCCATGGCCGATATTGCATTCCTGCTCATCATCTTCTTTATGACAACGACGATATTTGCCCGTGATAAGGGGCTCAAACTCGTTCTCCCGGAGAAATCCACGGAGATCGTTAAAATTAAATCCAAGAACATTGTAAAAATATCCATTAACGACCTTGGTCAGATTTTTATTGGTGACCAGCAGGTGACACTCGAGCAAATACAGCCCATTTTGAAGGAGAAGTTATCGAAGAATCCCAAATTGATAATCCTGATAAAGACCCACGAGAAGGCTCCATACGAGCGTATGATACAGGTTTTTGACGAGGTAAAGCAGGTACCTGAGGCCAAGAGGGTGGCGTTGGGTATGATAAAAGCCGGAGGTTAGTGAGATGAGGGTTCAGCGGAAGAGAGAGATGAAGGTAAACATTCCCACTGCCTCCATGTCCGATATTGCATTTCTCCTGCTGATATTCTTTATGGTAACCACGGTTTTTAGAAAGGAGATCGGGCTCAAGGTTATTCTTCCCACGGCAAAGACCACGGAGAGGATTATCAAGCAGAGAGATCTTGCACATATTTACATCGATAAGGATGGCCGTATATCCGTCGATGATAAGATAGTGACCCCTGACCAGGTAAAGGTCGCTTTCAAGATCAAGCTTTCTGAGAACCCTTCAACAATTGCCCATATAAAGGCGGATAAGAGAGTGGAATACAAGTATGTTAACGATGTCATGGATGCTCTCAGAGATGCGCAGGCCTTCAGGGTTGTGTTTGCCACTGTTTATCCAAAGAAATGAGTACTTGACAGTCAAGGCCAATTGAATATATATACATGATACACACGCAAGAGAGGTGACTTTATGGCGAAGGAAACAAAGGAAAGGAAGAATTTGACCCTGGAGGAGGAGTATGGAACCAACATGCTCCTCTCTGTGGGTATCGCACTTGCCCTCTTTATTTTCATCTTCGTGGGCATTAAAAAGGTTGAGGTAAGCCCATACAAGCCGAAGTCCGAGATCACCACCATAGTTGAAGAGGTCAACACTCAGGTTGAGGAATTGAAGGAGCCGCCGCCACCTCCAAAGCCCAAGTTACCTGTTGAAATCAAAGAGACTGAGGAGGCCGCTGACGAGGAAGAAGAGGAAGAGCAGGAAGAGATTGAATTCACTCCCACGACCACATTCAACGAGCTTGAGGCTCCACCACCACCAAAGGTGGAAAAGACCTACGAGTTTTTTGCGGTTGAGGTTAAACCAAAGGTTGTGAAGCAGGTGGAGCCCCAGTATCCCGAGCTTGCGAGGAAGGCAGGGATTGAGGGTAGAGTATTTGTAAAGGTACTCGTAAACGAGCAGGGCAGGGTGGATACAGTTATAGTTTTAAAGGCAACAAACCCGATATTTATAAAGCCGGCGGTGGCGGCAGCCAAGCAGTTTGTATTCACGCCTGGAAAACAGAGAGACAAACCTGTAAAGGTTTGGGTCGCCATCCCGTTTATATTCAGGCTTGAGCAATAAAAATTCAAAAAGGAGGTAAAGATATGAGGTATGTGTTGAGTGTCTTGGTAGCCGGTGCATTGTTCGCCGGTGTAAACAGGCCTGACCTGGCGAAAATCGACAGGGGGTATAAAAGAGTCCCTCTAAAATATGTCGCTCCTCAGGCAAAAAGCATAAATGTGGTGTATGTTGATACAGCGGCCAACCAGTATGGACTCTGGACAACGGTGCAGGATCCCGTTGCCGTACTCGGTTCAAAGATCGTAATGGCCGAGAGAATTTACGGTGATGGCTCCCTCGGCTCCGGTGCTCTCGGCGTGGTTTTCTCATCCGACGAAGGTGCAACATGGATAAAAGACTGGCCGGTTAATGGTGGAATTCCTGGTGATACCCTTAATCCTGATATTTATTGGGCAAGATATCCTACTGCATGGCTCTCAGATATGTATCCGGGTGCCTCATGGCCTGAGCTGGACTATGTGGGTGATCCCTGGGGTCAGGCTGGCGTAGGTAATGAGCCTGACTGGAGCACTCAGGGATTCTATGGCGTTCTCTCCAACGATGTTCATGTTCACAAGGTAATCGGAAAATGCTGCGGAAGTGGCGTCGTTGAGGGTATCGCATACGATGCTAACGATAACCTCCTGTACTTTGCCTACGATCCTACAACTGGAGATTTCTCAACCTATCCCACAATAATCGGAAATATGTATTCTCTTGGTTCCGTTGACTGCTACAACGGCACACTTTATGCGTTTGGTATCGATACCACACAGACGGATATTTTCGGTTATTACACCGTTCAGAACGGTACACTTGGAAACTACACGCCGTTTAACATCAGTGGACTGCCGCAGAATGGTGAGATATGGTGGGATGACTATCTCGTACTCAACGACGGAACGGGTGCCGCTGTATTTGCAGTAAGAACTGATACGAGCTATGTAGGAAACGGCCCTTACTATGCAGATCAGATCTGGTTTGTGCATGGGAACAACGCGATCAGGCTGGACAGTGGCTCGGGTCATGTTGTTTACTATCCACAGCTTGCATACAACCCCAACAATGGAACGGTTGTGGCAGTCTGGGCACAGGCAGACGCCGTTTACGACTCGACCATTGAAGGATTCTGGGGTGACATTTACGCTGCGGTTTCTACAGACAATGGAAACACCTTTGGTCCTGCCCAGAACCTGACAGCCACACCTGATGTGAACGAGGTTCTCCCAGAGGTTGCCAAGAGAATAGGAGCCAACGGTAAGGTATGGCTCGTATATGCAGTTGCTGCTGATGGTTCCAATGGAGACCTCTTCAACGCCATTCCCCCCACAACAAGTGGAACGTTTGATGTTTATCCAACCCAGTACAACCTCGGTTACTTCATCCCCGTGGGTGTGGGTGAGGATAACGGTGCACCTCTCACAGTTGTGAGGGTGTTTAACGATTTGAGGAGTAAGTCTCTCACGGTGAACTTCAACGCCACGAGGAGCGGTGAGGGAAGATTTGACATCTACACGGTCAACGGGAGACTTGCTAAGACGGTTGAGACGAGAATCGTCTCTGGAACCAACAATGTAAGAATCAGCGTTTCCGATCTCCCCGCAGGCGTGTACATGCTTCAGGTTACAACGCCGGAGTTTAAGAGGACTGTAAAGACTATCACACTTAGATAAGAGGAGATTTCCGTGGGGGGCGGCGCTTCGCGCCGCCCCCCACGGAAAAACCAAACCATGACTATCTTACTTATTCTAACTTCCCTTGTATCGTCCTTTGTCCCCAATAGACTCATAGTGAAATTCAAGCCTTCTTACTCTGTGACTGTGAAATCAACTCTGAGAGGCGATTGGGTCAATGGGGCGTGGACATTGAAAGGCACCAGTACCGGTATCCCGGAAGTGGATAGAATCCTTGAGGCGAATTCGTTACTGGAGATAAGGCGTCTTATACTGGGCAAGCAAATTGAAAAAGATGCAACTGCAAAACAGATTGGTCTTGACAGATACTTCCTGCTCATTTTTAAAGGTGAAATTGATCATAAAAAGTTAATCGAAGATCTCACAGCCACCGGTGCGTTTGAAGTTGTGGAACCTGATGAGATGAGGCCAGTTTCAAGGATTCCCAACGACCCACGGTACGGACCTGACTACTGGACACAGACCTGGTTCCTTCCCCATATCTCAGCCCCCCGGGCGTGGGATATTACCACAGGATCTCGTTCCATCGTTGTTGGTCCCGTGGATACGGGTGTGGATTGGCATCATGAGGACATATTCGACAATCTGTGGGTCAACCCTGGTGAAGATTTGAATCACAACGGTGTGTTTGACTATCCTGACGATTTAAACGGTGTTGATGACGATGGAGACGGGTATGTTGATGATATTATAGGATTCGACTTTTTCAGGCACGACTGGGACCCCTATCCTGAAGAGCAGGGAAACGACCATGGAACACATGTATTTGGTCTTGCCACAGGAGTAACGGACAATGCTACAGGGATTGCTTCTATTAGCTGGAACACGAAGGGGATGGCTTTCAAGTGTGGTGATGGCCAGTACATTTACACGAGTGCAGCTATAAATGCAATTTATTTTGCAGTTTCTCATGGCGCCGTTGCAACGAGTCACTCCTACGGCGGTTACTATTATAGGAGAAGTGAAGCTGACGCTATAGCCTATGCACATCAAAATAATGTCGCAGTTTTTGCCGCTGCCGGAAACGACTCTTCAAGTTCACCTCATTATCCTTCCGCTTATCCTTATGTTATTGGAGTTGCATCGACAGACATGAGGGACAGAAAGTCCAGCTTCTCGAATTATGGCTGGTGGGTGGATGTGTGTGCCCCCGGGGAGAATATTTTGAGTACCACGCCCGGTAACAGTTATGCGGCATTTGATGGTACTTCTATGGCTACTCCTATTGTTTGTGGACTTGCTGGATTGCTGAAGTCCCTGCATCCGGATTTCACTGTGGAAGAAGTGGATTCAGCTATTCTCTGGGGGGCAGATGACATATACGGTGTAAATCCTGACAGTTTGAGGGGAAAACTCGGATGGGGAAGAATTAATGCGTTCAAGACCCTTGCACTCACAGTTTTTCCGGGTATCAAAATTGGCAGTTTGGTTTACAGTCACCGTCCTGATACCGGTGGAGTTCTCAACAGTATATCTGTTGACTTCGTTTACAACGAAGTTCACTGGCAGAATGCCAGTAATGTTACATTGATATTCACAAGCCCGGACACCAGCATAATTTTTGAGGACAGTACTATTTATGTTGGAAACATTAATTCAGGAGACACGGTTTTTGTCACAGGTGACTCTGTAACCTTCAGGGCATACGGGGAACCTGGATATGTACCCATACTGGTATATATCAATTCAACGCCACAGAATCCCTTTGCAGTTGATACATTTCAATTGATTGTTGGGAGACCGGGGATTCTCCTTATTAACGACGATGTTGACGACTCAAGGCTATCTTATTATACGGGCGTGATATCCGCTTCAGGCTTAAATTTTGAGGTTGCCAGTCCAAATA
>JALSOY010000186.1 GCA_026986235.1 Caldifarciminota bacterium | reverse complement strand
ACTCGTTCTCGTGACCGCGATCAACCCCACGCCAGCGGGGGAAGGGAAGACCACCACTTCCATTGGTCTCACAATGGCTCTTAACCGGCTCGGATACAAATCCATCGTAACACTGAGAGAACCCTCTCTCGGACCTGTATTTGGCATAAAGGGAGGAGCAGCAGGAGGCGGATACTCACAGGTGCTCCCCATGGAGGACATAAATCTTCATTTCACAGGTGATTTTCACGCGGTCAATTCGGCACACAACCTCCTTTCTGCCATGATCGATAACCATGTACATCAGGGAAACGATCTGGGTATAGATGTCCGGAGAATAGCCTGGAGAAGGGCGATTGACATGAACGACAGGGCGCTGAGGAGTATAATCGTGGGTCTTGGAGGTGTTTCCAACGGATACCCCCGGGAGGATGGTTTCGACATAACACCCGCTTCGGAGATTATGGCCATCCTCGGTCTGTCTCTCAACTACAGGGATCTAAAGGAAAGACTGGGCAACATCATAGCTGCGTACACCAGGAAAAGGGAGCCCATAACTGCACGGGACTTAAAGGCCAATGGAGCCATGGCTGCACTTTTGAGGGATGCCCTGAAGCCCAACCTCGTTCAAACTATCGAGAATACCCCTGCGTTCGTCCATATTGGACCCTTTGGTAACATCGCGCATGGAACAAACTCTATCCTGGCTACGAAAATTTCCCTGAAACTGGCCGACATTACGGTTACTGAGGCTGGATTCGGCGCCGATCTCGGGGCTGAAAAGTTTTTGAATATCGTCTCCCGCATCGGAGGTTTCTCACCTGATGTTACCGTTATAGTTGCCTCTATCAGGGCTTTAAAGTTTCACGGGGGTGTTCCAAAGGACAGGCTCACCGAAGAGAATGTTGAGGCACTTGAGAGCGGTTTTGCCAACCTTGAAAAGCACATAGAAAACATAGGAAAATTTGGCATACCGGCAGTTGTCGCAATCAACAGATTTCCCACCGATACAGAAGCTGAGATAGAAAAACTTTCTGAACTCCTTGCGAAAAAGGGCGTGAGATTCGCACTTTCCGAGGTCTGGGCAAAGGGCGGAGAAGGTGGTATAGAGCTTGCACAGAAAGTTCTTGATGCAATTGAAAGTGAAAAAGCAAACTACAGGCCGATATACGACATCCATCTTCCACTTAAAGAAAAGATTGAGAAAATAGCTGTGGAAATATACGGAGCCGAGGGTGTCGATTACACATCAAAGGCGCTGAAGGCTCTTGAGAGGTACGAAAAGATGGGTTTCGGTGATGCCTACATCTGCATGGCCAAGACCCAGTATTCACTTTCAGATGATCCCAGACTGCTGGGAAGACCATCCGGATTCAGAATAAATGTTCGTGAGGTGAGGCTCGCAGCGGGCTCAAGGTTCGTGATTCCGATTACAGGTGACATAATGACCATGCCTGGCCTTCCCAGGGTGCCCGCCGCGATTAAAGTTGACCTTACAGACGACGGTGAAATCAAGGGAGTGTTTTGAAGATGAAAGTCGTGATACCCCGAAAAATCCCTGAGACAGGGCCTGAACTTCTCAGGGCCGCGGGATTTGAGGTGGTAATGATTGACTCTGACGATCCCGTAACGAAGGAGGAGTTGATCGAACTTCTTCGTGATGCAGATGCGACCATCCCGCTTCTTTCCATGAAATTTGATAAAGAAACTCTGGAAAAGGCAAAGAGGCTGAAGATCATTGCAAACTACGCCGTTGGTTACGACAACATAGATCTTGAAGTGGCCCGTGAGAGGAAAATTGTTGTAACCAACACGCCCGATGTTTTAACAGATGCCACGGCGGATCTTACCTGGGCACTCCTTCTTGCAGTGGCAAGGCATGTAGTGGAAGCCGACAGGTTTGTAAGGGAAAGAAAGTTCAGGGGGTGGGGACCATTTCTCTTTCTGGGACAGGACTTTGTCAGGCGAACTATCGGGATCGTCGGTTTTGGAAGGATCGGACAGGCTGTTGCAAGGCGCGCCAAAGGTTTTGACATGAGGATTCTTTATTACAGCAGAACGCCGAAGCCAGAGGTCGTGCCAGGAGCTGAGTTTTCCGAACTTGATGAACTTCTTAAAAAATCAGATTTTGTAACCCTCCATACTCCGTTGACTCAAGAGACATACCACATGATAGGTGAAAGAGAGCTAAAAATGATGAAAAGTAACGCCATCCTGGTGAACATGGCGAGAGGACCTGTAGTGGACGAAAAGGCACTCATCAGGGCACTCAAAGAGGGATGGATTTACGGCGCAGGTCTCGATGTTTACGAAAGAGAACCTGAAGTGCCTGATGAACTCAAAGAACTGGAAAATGTCGTCCTGCTTCCTCACATAGGAAGTGCAACATACTGGACGAGAAATACGATGTCAAAGATGGCTGCTGAGGCAATTGTGAGGTTCTTAAAGTACGGAGAGAAACCGGAAAACACCGTACTCTGGCCGTTTTGAGCGAAGTTTAAACCTTTCCCCCTTCGTGGGGCTTTTTCAATTCCCCCTGATGAGGGGGAATTGAAAATCAAGCGGTAAATATCCCCGTTTGTCCCCCTTCTTGCGAGGGGGATCTTTGTCTTGAAAAATCCCCTCCTATCACTGTCCTTCAAGAAATTCCATGTACCTCAGTACCTTAGCAGGCACATCCATTTCCAGTTCCCTCCTGTAGACTTCCCGAAACCTCCTCAAAAACCTCAATGCGAAGCCTCTTTTCCCCATCATAAAATACCCTCGAGCAAGAAGCAAATTAGCCTCCTCATCCAGATGGTCTTCCTTGATTATCTCGTAAGCACTGAGTACCACTTTTGTACCTTCGTTCTTTATGAGCCATATTTTTCCGAGCTTCAAAATCGCTTCCCTGTGTAAATTCTGAAGATAATCCCGGTAAATTTCTACATCCAGAATCTGTGAATGTGGCATAAACCTGCCTTTATAAAGACCAATCGCTTCCTCAAGAATGTGCAAAGACTCGTCTATATCAGGTTCTTCAATCCCCTTCCTGGCAAGATTTTCAAACATCCATGCATCAACTTTAACGAATTCGTCGTTCAACCGCAGATTCCCCCTCTCTGTTATTGTAAAATTTTTCCACACAATACTCTTTAAATTACTAATGGCGATGTCAAGGGGATTGGTAGTGTGGGACTCAGGCCATATTTTCACGAGCAGCTCTTCCCTTCTCATACCTTCTCTGCCTTTTGCCACAAGTAAGCCTAAAACTTCCAGTGCCTTTTTGTACCTTATTCCGTTCTCCTCAATTTCTCCCGACCTCCATGGTACCCTTACCTTAAAGCCGCCAAGTGTAAAAAGTTCTATCTTTCCCTTTTCCCTCAAAAAAATCTCCCTCCTCTCATCTTTATCGTCATACCATCCGGGCACATTAAGCTCCAGGACAAGCTCTCTCCACATTCTCTTTAACAAGCTCTTCCTCCTGAAATTCGCAAGGTATCTATAAAAGAGCAGCACAAAGGTTTTAAGCTTCCATTTTTCCATTTTTTCCAATCCCTCTGACCAGATCTTTTCTGCCGCTCCTCTGTTCCCCTTTTTGTACTCCAATAAACCTCTTAACCTATAGAGATTGAATATGCTATAAACATCCATACCGTCGGGATTCGCGAAGGGCCAGATCTCTTTGACTATTGAATCAGCTTCGCTGATTCTGTTCCTGTGAGCCAGGAGCCAGGCCTGGTTTACCTTTAAAAACCGTTCATGCCATCCGGATGGATAACATCCAAGTTCAATCCACTCTCCCTTTAAAACCTCTTCAAAACTCTTTAAATCCCCATTTTCTCTGAAAAAATCCAGCTTCGCTTTCCTTATTTCCTGTTCATAGAGTTTGTTGCCATAGATACCTGCCACTTCGCTGAAATGATTCAAACTCTCTCTATATTCCTCAAAATTACCCCGGGCAAAGGAGAAAATTGTCTTTACCCCGAGATAATTAGTAAATTCAAGTGGAGAAGTTCTATGTAAAAAATCATTTTCGAATCTATTCAAGGCTTCCTTACCAGTCTCAAAGTCACCCGTGTATGCCGAGGAATTTACTACACAGAGAAGGATATTCCCACTATTTCTATAGAATTCGTTGTTTTTATACCCATCAACAACCTCTTTCCAGCCGTTGAGACACATTTTACGCCCCAGCATAGCCTCGGCGGCCATGATTTTAAGCTCCTCAAAGGGTGTTTCTTTAATAAGAGTTTCGTATTCTTTAAGAATCTCCTTCCCACTTACGCTACCAGTGAGGCTTTTGCAGGAAAGTTCAATATACCTGCAGTAATCTTTCTCAAACCTTTCTCCTGCCCAATGTTTCATTCTTTTCACCACCAGTTCTGCCTCTTTTATTCGGTTGTTTAATGTGAAATAGACAGCGAGCTTTCCCATAATTCGGATACGCAAAGTTCTGTTCGGTATTCTATCAATTATTTTTTCTGCTTCATTTATCTTCCCAAGATCCACAAGCAGTCTCCCATACTGGTATAGGAGCAAGTCTTTTTCCGGGTCACTGCTTATAATCCTAAGCACTTTTGCCAGTGCCTTAAAATTCTTTTCCTCCTTAAATCTTCTGTAAAGAAAGTTCAAAAACTCGTGAAAATCTTTATCATACCCGTCACTCAAAATTGAACTAATTGTGTCGAGGAATTTTTCACTGACAAGAAACCATAGATCCTTCCTATCTAAAACTTTTTCAACTATTTTTCGTCTCAGCTTCCCGGTGATAATCCTTACCGACCTGCCAATACAATCTTTCCATTTATTATGGGAAATTACGAAATTTCCGTTGGGGTCCTTACCGAGAACTTCAAGATCCACGAGAGAGGAGGCGGCTTTTGAGTGTCCCGGCAGAAAATATTCAATCACCCCACTCGAAAGAGGTTTTTCCAGCAATAAAAGAAGGGAGAGAACCCTTTTCTGAAGAAGGTCAAACTCGTTAAATCCATGTTCAAGGATATCGCATGTGATCTCCTTTATAGAACCACTCCTTGTCCTCAGACTTTTTACAAAGAGATTCAACTTCAGAGGATTTCCCCGTGTGACTTCATAGATCTCCTCAATACCGGACCTAACTCCGTGAAACTTCAAAAATTTTTTTGTTTCCTCAATTGATAAATTCTTCAGGTTAAACGATTTACTAAATTTTATCTTGAAAAGTGACGAACCGGATTCTGAGATAACGAAGGATACAGGGGCATTTTTAAACCTCACCAACAGTTCCTCTAAAACAGGGTGATTTAGCTCTATATCGTCTATGAAGATTGCTACTGGTCGAATTTTTACCAGCCCTTTTAAGAATTTAAACACCAGGAATTCAGAATTTATCGAATAACGGAATGCACGCTCGAGGTGAAGGATGTGAGATAATTCCGGAACATATCCAATAAGACTATCAATTTCTTCCTGGCCAAAGGTTTTCAGGAAGAGCGGAGAAAATTGTGGATAGTTAACAACGAAAAGTTTGAAAAAACTCACCGGGTCAAAATTTTTGATAAACCAGAAAGAGAAAGTTCTATTTTTTACCCTTTTGTAAACTTCCTTCATAAGGTGGGTTTTCCCAGTTCCATGCCGTCCTGTTATGTGGATTATGTTCTGGTTGGGGGATAATAGAATTTTTGAAATAGTGGCAATTTCTTTGGTTCTAAAAAGAATCATAACCGATGAAATTTTAGATTAAAATATCACCGGAAGTCAAATATTTAGTTTGGGCAGGGGCGTGGCCGGAGGCCACGCCCCCTATTTTCAGGGAGAGACCTCAGTACTTCAAAATCTTTATAACCCTCACCTCGTCTCCTATTCTTAACTTCAAAAATCCCACTCCTGACTTCATACCCTTGATTCTCACTACATAGGTCCCCGGAGGAGTAATGCCAAAAGATCTACGAAATACTCTCCTCCCTGTGGCATCAAAAACCTCTATTCCCACATATCCGGTTTCTTCTACAGTAAATTCCACTCTATCATTTTTCAGGATACTTATGTACCTTGAGACCCGCCTCCTCTCAGATAAATCTGTAGCAGGTGAGACCTCGTGGTTGAAAGCCGTTACATATCCATCCTGAATGCCTCCAAATGAAGCGTCAAATCCCCCAAGTATCGGGAGATCAGAGGATTCAGAGCCACCTACAACAAATATAAGTGAATCTTTAACAAACACACCTGAGCCTCCATCAAAGTCACTTCCTCCATAATAGGTAAATCCTATGGGAGTTAGACTATCTCTACTCCATACGATTACATACACAAATGCATCCCGGGCACCGTTAAAACTGCTGTCAAATGGAACTGCACCCGTTGCACCGGGCATCATAGAGGAATCAGTTTCTCCCACCAATACCAATGATGGATTCAGGGACAGACCTCTTTTTATGTCGTTTACTGACTCCATTCCCAATCCTCCCACAAGCGACGATCCTAAAAGAGAATCAAGACCCGGTGTGAATATAGAGACAAATCCCTCCTGAAATCCATTCATCAGAGAGTCAAAAGGGTTGACAAGTGGGAACCTGGCACTTGTGAATCCGCCAACAGCAACGGCATTAAAATCTGGAAATTCGGGATAGCTTAAATATGCAACGGTTTTGGCCTCAGTGGGCGGCATCTCACTTCCGTAAAGGTTTCCTATAAATGTACCGGCAAGCAAATACGAAAGGTCAGTGGATAAGTTTCCCACATAACCATCGTGCCCACTGTTTGTTACATCGTATGCGCCACTGGTTACTGGCATGTCAGTTGACATCGAATATCCGGCTACATAAACAGAATTTGTTACGCTATCAATTGATATTCCATTCAGTGCATCTTCATCACTCCCTCCAAGGTATGTGCTTACGATGAGATCTGAAAGGTCTGGTAAAAAAACTGCGATAAATCCATCTCCATACCCTGAGTATGCACCTGACAGAGGATTACCCGCAGCAGGTAGATCGGGTGAGTATGTCGTCCCACATATAAAGATAGAATCGTTCTTTACGGTGATATCATTTGCCTGGTCAATAAAACTACCACCAAAATATGTTGATGCAATAAGTGAATCCAGATCCCCAGAGAGTATTGCGACATAAGCATCTCCACTATCCGCATAGAGAGGAAATACCCCGTTATGTACCGGGAAATTGGCAGAATAAGTTACTCCCGTTACAATGATTTGTCCAGATGAGTTAACATCAATTGCATATCCGTAATCGTAGGAATCACCTCCCAGATAGGTAGCGGCAACAAGTGTATCAAGGTTAAGACTCATCTTTGCTATAAAAATGTCCAATTCTCCGTTGTAAGTGTTGTCATAACTACCCGGTGTCACGGGAAACAAAGAGGTATCCGTCGTACCAACCACATAAACATGGTTATTTGCAACGACTATGTCGAAGATCCCGTCACTGCCTGGACCGCCTATGTATGAACTAAATTCCATTGTCGTAAGATCAGGATCGATCACAAGTACAGAAGATCTGTCATATTTACTTAGCCGGAAAGAGATAATTCCGTTCTCCATTACTGGCTTCACACTGATCTCTTTTACCCCCTGAAATGCCTTTATATTTGAGATCGGGAAAGGTTTTAATGAAATGGTGTCCCGAGAATTCCAGAGATTTTCAACCTTAAATCTGATGGAAGAAGGATCGGCACCGGGCTCGACAACCCACGAAATATTTATTCCCTTCTCCTTTACTGTCAAAATCCTGTGAATCCCTTTGTACACATTTTTAAATATAATCTGAGAGTATGTGCACATGTGTTTTCCCTTTGAGCTTCCTCTAAATACATGAATCTTCGCAGGCATCTCGTGTCTGAAAACGACCAGAGGGTTTTCTTTCTCCCCAATCCAGTGGATTCTCGCACCACCAGCATTTATAAAATTTTTGTAAACTCCTATACGCCCAGGGAAAACCACGGCAACCTTATTACCATCAGACACCTTAACGAAGTAAGGTTGAACAGCAACCAATTCTGAAACCAGCAATATTATTAACATTAAACGCATTCTCATTTTGTACCTCCTATGGTTGTTGTTGGAAGAAAAATACATCCTGCAGGTTTGATAGATACTTTGACTGGATTTCTAAAACGACCATGGGGGAAACCTGGATTTTTTTGATAAAAAATATATATAAAATGAAAAAGGTCTCATAGTGAAGGGGATACATTTGTCAAAATTTCTCCTTGAAGTAGATTTTTAATTCCCCGAACAGCTTCCTCTCCATTAGTGGAAAATTTTTGGGCGATTGACACATTGAAAACGGAAAAGATATAATTAGAGCCATGTTAACATTCCAG
Source organism: Caldifarciminota bacterium (assembly GCA_026986235.1). Classification (GTDB taxonomy): domain Bacteria; phylum Hydrothermota; class Hydrothermia; order B15-G9; family WFZT01; genus WFZT01. The sequence goes on along the minus strand of JALSOY010000186.1, from coordinate 1,349 downwards.
GACATAATTTTAAAACTTCAGGATTACTGGTCGAGGCAGAACTGTGTCGTTCTTCAACCCTACAATTCAGAGGTGGGGGCGGGGACATTCAACCCTGCGACATTTCTCAGGGCCCTGGGGCCGGAACCCTGGAGGACCGCCTATGTTGAACCATCGAGGAGGCCAAAAGACGGAAGATATGCCGAGAATCCCAATAGAGTTCAGCAATACCATCAGTTTCAGGTAATTCTCAAGCCACCTCCTGTTGATGTCCAGGATTTATACCTTAACTCTCTTCGAGCCCTGGGAATTGAAATCGAAAAGCACGACATCCGGTTTGTTGAAGACGATTGGGAGTCACCCACCCTCGGTGCCTGGGGACTCGGCTGGGAGGTCTGGCTCGATGGCCTCGAAATTACACAGTTTACCTACTTTCAGCAGGTGGGTAGTATTGACCTTGAAGTGATCTCCGCTGAGATAACATACGGACTTGAAAGGATTGCAATGTATGTTCAGGGTGTGGAATCCATTTTTGATATCATATGGACTCCAGGTATCACATGGGGTGAAGTTTACAGAGATTTTGAATACCAGTTCTCAGTTTATAACTACGAAGAGGCAGATGTAGAATTCCACCGTTTTCTCTTTAACAAATACGAGGAGGAGGCGGGCAGGTTACTGGACAAGAAGCTCCTTTACCCCGGTTACGATTTTGTTTTAAAGATGTCCCATACATTTAACATACTCGATGCCCGTGGTGCCCTATCGGTATCAGAGAGGGCCACTTACATACAGAGGGTTAGGAGGATGGCCCGGAAGGCCGCCTCCCTCTATGTAGAACTCAGAAAAGAAAAAGGATTTCCACTTCTGGGAGAGGGAAAATGAAACCATTATTATTTGAGCTTGGAGTGGAGGAGCTACCTCCATCCTATGTGAGGCCGGCATTTAAGGAACTGGGACAGAAATTTGAGGACTTTTTTAAAAAAAATCGTATCCATTACAGGGGGATCAGGGCATTCGGAACACCGAGGCGTATAGCCATCCTGGTTCAGGAGGTCTCAGAAAGGCAGGAAGAATGGGAAAAGGAGATGGTTGGACCACCTGTAAGGGTGGCCTATGATGCCGCCGGTAATCCCACAAAGGCGGCTATCTCATTTGCCCGATCAGCCGGTGTGGATGTCAGTGACCTGAAGATCGTAACCAATAAAAAAGGTGAGTATGTGGCCGCTGTTGTGCGTGAAGGTGGTGCCTTCACGGAGGAGCTTCTGAAGCAGGAAGTACCTGAAATGGTGAGGTCTCTCAAGTTCAAAAAGACCATGAGGTGGGCTGATTCCTTTAGGTTCCCGCGTCCCATCCGGTGGATCCTCTTC
>JALSOY010000185.1 GCA_026986235.1 Caldifarciminota bacterium | reverse complement strand
TCGTTGATCACCAGAACCTTGCAGATATGCTTGATGATGCCCTGGATGAAGGAATCATAACCGAGGAAGAAAGAATGGAGCTTCTCTGGGCTGATGGCGTCATAAAAGGTAAAACCAGGGACAGAAAAGAGGATGTGTGGGTGGTGTTTGAGGTTTCCTATGTGGTAAACGGAAAAGATGTTAGAAGAGCCCTGAAACGGGCTATAATTCTGAAAAAAGTGGTCGGCAAACCTGTTTTGCCTATAGTGGTGGGGAAAGAATATGCCATACCTCGAAAGGAGATCGAAGAAGCAGGAGTTATCGCACTTTAAAATACCCTGGATCCTCGCCATATAAAAATCTGTTTAATTTGACACGATATTCGTGATTAAGCTATAATTAGAACCACCTGAAATAAAGGGAGGAAGATAAAATGCGAGTTAAGACAGGGACAGTAAGAAGGCGCAAGCATAAGAAGATCAGGAAAGCAGCGAAGGGATACTATGGGCAGAAATCCAGCACTTTCAAGAAGGCAAAGGAAGCGGTTATCAAATCCCTCCAGTACTCCTACGCTCACAGGAAAGATAAAAAAGGAGATTTCAGAAGGCTCTGGATAACACGAATAAACGCTGCTGCAAGGGAAGAGGGATTGAGCTATTCGCGATTTATTTACGGCCTGAAAAAGGCCGGGGTAAAGCTCAATAGACAGATATTGGCCGAGCTTGCTGTAAACGACAAAGATGCCTTTAAGGAGCTTGCCAGTATCGCAAAAAGTGCTATAGAGGCCTGATCTTTACAACTTTTTGAAAAGAAAGGAGGCCCCGGCTTCACAGTAAGCTCGGGCCTCCATTTGTTTTAAGGAGGACCTTATGATAGAAAAAGTTAAAGAAATTGAACAGAGATTCAAAGAACAGTTTGAAAAAATTTCCTCCCTCAAAGAACTCGATGAACTCAGGATAAAATACCTGGGGAAAAAAGGTGAAATTACCGGTCTACTGAAAAAAATCAAAGATATTCCTCCTGAGGAAAGGAAAGAGTTTGGCAGGGCCGTTAACGCCCTCAAGGTAGAAATCCAGGAGCTCATTCAGGCCGCCAGAGCAAAGCTCGAAAAAGCTGAAAAAGCAGGTAAACTTGACCTCACATTACCTGGAAAACCCGTTATAGCCGGTAAAAAACATCCACTAATAAAAGTCGTGGAAGAACTCGTTGAAGTAGCAGTCGGATTGGGTTTCGAAATCGTTGATGGCCCTGAAATCGAATGGGAATATTATAATTTCGAAGCACTTAATATCCCTGAATACCACCCTTCTCGTGACATGTGGAGTACGCTTTTCATTACAGATAAAATGCTCCTGCGTACCCACACATCTCCTGTTCAGATCAGAACCATGGAAAACCGAAAACCACCACTTAAAGTGTTTCACCCCGGGAGGGTTTACAGGAAGGACCCCTTCGATGCCTCCCATGCACCGGCATTCTTCCAGGCTGAAGGTCTATATGTGGACAAAAATGTTTCCTTCGCAGATCTGAAGGCAACACTTGAAATGTTCACGAGGGAACTTTTTGGCCCAAAGACAAAAATAAGGTTTCTACCTTCATACTTCCCGTTTACCGAACCATCAACTGAAGTTCTTGTAAACTGGGGTGAAGGATGGCTGGAAATCCTGGGAGCCGGTATGGTACATCCACGGGTGTTTGAAGCCGTAGGTTATGACCCAGAAGAATGGACAGGATACGCCTTTGGTCTCGGTCCTGACAGAATTGCAATGATAAAGTATGGAATAGATGACATCAGGCTTTTTTACGAAAACGACCTTAGACTTATCGGAGAGCTTTAACCATGAAAATACTGTACAACTGGCTTAAAGATTACATTGATCTGAAAGTTGGGCCTGGAGATCTTGTTGAACTCCTTGACTCACTCGGTATCCCCGTTGAGGAGTTCAGGTATCTCGGAGAAGGCCTCGAAAAGCTTGTAGTTGGTGAGATCACGAAAATAGAAGATCATCCATCAGCTTCAAAGTTAAAAATCCTGGAGATTTTTGTCGGCGATGATAAGGTTCAGGTTGTCTCAGGAGCTCCCGGACTCCATGTTGGTATGAAAGTTGTCCATGCCATGCCAGGAACCATACTGCCCGATGGTACGAAAATTGAAGAAAGAGTCATCCGTGGAGTAAAATCCTTCGGTATGCCCCTCTCCGAAGAAGAACTCGGACTTGCGGATAAATCAGAAACGATCATTGAACTACCTGCTGATATGAAGCCCGGAGATTCACCACTCTCATACCTTCAGATGGATGATTATCTTTATGACCTCGAAGTTACAC
>JALSOY010000184.1 GCA_026986235.1 Caldifarciminota bacterium | reverse complement strand
TGGCCGGAATCACCCCCATGGGTTTCGCAGGAGGCACAAACTTCAAAGGTGACCTGAGATTCACATTCCTCCTCTCTGACTTCTGGGGATTCTACCTTCGAGCTTTCACCCTTCCAAACGATGAATCCTTTCTCGCCTATGTAGGACTCTACGATCCCGATATAGGCAAACTACACGGAAAAGTTACAGAATCCGGAGGAGAAATTGGGCTCGTGTTCAGGCATTCTCCGAAAGATCTTTCGATGATATTAGGAACGAGCGTACTTCGCGGTATAAGGGTTTACAACAATTACAAAAAGTATGGCCTGTTCCGCGTTGGATACACCTTCAAAACTCCCCTTTATCTCGACCTTCTGAGAGTGGGATTCAACTTCTACGCAATGACCTTCTCATCCTATCTCGGAGAGTTTCACCTCGGACACGGTGGCTACTTCTCGCCCGATGTGTTCGCCGATAACTCACTCATACTTGAGCTTCAGAGGGAAAGAGGAGACCTGTTTTTTAAAATATACGGAACCGCCGGTGCCCAGTACATAAGGGGCCCCGCCACCCTGTACCTCAAACCCGGTACAAAGTTTGGCTTCTCCCTCGGACTGGTCTTTGAATACTTTCTCTACAAAAGCCTCCTGTTCGGAATTCATTACAAGTACAACGATGTCGCCCCGTATTTCCAGGACCACAGGGTCTGGCTTTTTATAAGATACTACCTCTGATCCTATCCATTAAGTCCCCAAAGATACCAGCACCTTCAATAATTTCAGGCTCTATCACAACGGCATGGACACCCCTCCTGTCCCTTAGTTTCACAAAATCCTTTTCGGTCGTAACGATGGGAAATCCGTACCTTCTCAACTCCTCTATATCTTTTTGAGAATACCAGTGATGGTCTTTGAATTTGCGAAATTCCACGACCTCAAATCCCTGATCCTTAAGGAGATTGAGAAAACTCCCGGGATCACCAATACCTGAAAATGCAATCACTCTAAGGCCATCAGGAGGACCGTTAAGGAATCCCACCACCCTGTACCTCGTAACCATGTAAGGCTTCAGGGGTAAAAAGGAGGGGAAACCCGAAAAGGAATCGCCGTTTTTTAAATTGAAGACAAAAGCATCTGCCCTGTCTGCCGCAGATATGCTCTCCCTGTAATCTCCTGCAGGGAGTAGAAGGCCGGGATATCGTAAACTCCTGTTGTCAAAGATGAGAAACGAAAAATCCGGCTGAATCTTTCTGTACTGAAAGGCATCGTCAAGCAGGACAACCTGCGGTGAAAACCTATCTTTTGCAACCCTGTAAGCAAGAAGCCTGTCTCTGCATACGACGAACGGGACCTTACCCTGAAGTTTTAAAAAGTTCATCATGGGTTCGTCCCCCGTTTCCTCTACATCTGGCAGGTTACCGAGGCTTTCGAGCACTGTGACCATCTTTGACCTCCTGCCATATCCCCTTGTAATGACAGCCACTCGAAACTCTTTCAACAGCTCACGGGCGAGAAGGTAAACGAAAGGGCTCTTTCCCGTACCACCCACCGTAAGATTCCCCACAACGATTGTAAATGCATCGAACTTTACCTTTTCCCTGAATTTATCGTAAAGGTACCATGCCTGGAGACCAAGCCAGTATAAACCTGAAAGTGGTAATAGAAGTTTTCTCATTCAAGGGGCAGGAGTAGATAATAGACTTTGCCCATCCCCTGTTCACCACACTCGATCCACACCTCGGCACCGGCGTAAAGCCTCTGTTCCTTCAGGGGATAGAAATACCTCGCATAATAAAGACCTCTGTACTTCGTGGAATATGTGAAAAGGGGCATCCTGTATTTCATTCCGGTTTCACTCTCAAGCCTTTTTCTGATTCTCTCGAGATCTTTGTTTGTATAACACTTTTTATCGGGAAACCCGTGGACGGTTTCAACTGGCATCTTAAATGGCCTGCCTTTCGTAAGTTTAATCCCGGAACACCCGGGGATTGTAAATATGAGAAAAAGGATTATGAAATACCTGGACATAAATTGAACTCACTCTTCTACGGATTCTTCCTGTGGGCCTTCAAGGCTCTTTTCCACCTCTTCGAGAGATTCACCTGCCTCGAGACGGTCAACCACTTCCTCAAACTCCGGCCCAAGATCCTCACCCAGTTCGTTACCCATCTTTTTCATAAACCTCGCAATGGACTTTGGATCATTCTCGTCAAGACCACTCCAGTTGGAGGGATCTGCGAGCCTCTCTATTTTTTCGTCCTCTGACATGAGGAACTTCACCCGGGAGACGAGCTTCCTGATCCTGGTACTTCCACAGTGTGGACACTTATCT
>JALSOY010000183.1 GCA_026986235.1 Caldifarciminota bacterium | reverse complement strand
CAATTCCCCGTCTGGTTGTACCAATTCCCTTTCCTTTTATCTCTTCAAGGCTATCCTCGTCTTTGTGGTAGGGCAGAGTTATGTGTGCCCGAGCGTCTATGAGAAGTCTTCCCTCGACACTTCCCGTTTTTTCTCTGATAAGGTCAATTTCATCTAATAGGGTGTCTATGTCAATTACCACACCGGCTCCCACGGCTCCCACCTTATCCCTCCTCAGAATACCCGAGGGTATAAGGTGGAAGACAAACTCCTCACCGTCCACGATCACCGTGTGTCCTGCATTATTCCCGCCCTGAAACCGTACAACGATGTCAAAGTCCCCTGCGAGGAAGTCAACGACTTTCCCTTTCCCTTCGTCTCCCCATTGAAGACCCACAACAGCAGTCACCATTTTGCGTTCCTCCAGGATCTTGTGGTCGATTCTAAGGGCAGAAGTGCCGCCCGCTCAATTGTAACCCTGTTCCTTTGATTTTGCAATTCCTGCAATCCGGGTTGAACTGAGTGGTTCAGGTGGTTATAATAACACCACCCACGGGGTGCGTAGCTCAGCTGGTTAGAGCACCTGACTGTGGATCAGGTGGCCGCGGGTTCGAGTCCCGCCGCACCCCCCATTTCACTCCTTCAGGTAAATGAGCTTCTTCCTGAGATACGCCTTCCTGCCATCGTCAAGAATAAGAAAGTAAACTCCATCTGGTATCTCAGGTTCTATTACCATTACCATACTGTCCGGAACCGTTCCGTAAAATTCTCTGTAAACAACGGATCCAGTAACTGAGAAGAGTTTAACATAGAATTCCCTTAATCCTTCCGGCTTCATAAAGCTTATTCTGTCTTTATAAACTCCCTCAGGGATATTAATCACCGTGGGGATGGTGTCTTCCGGAATCGTATCGTTTGGGAGGGTATCGCTTATCGTAGAGTCGGTTATGTATGGGTAGCGTATTGGAGTGTAAGAGTGCCTGTAACCTGCAACATATCTGAGGTCAAGTCCTGTTGTAGAGGGGCCGGGCCGTCTGTCAGTTGCCTGAAAGATGTAAAACCTCGTATGCCCGGAATCTGCCCAATGGTAGAAGAGAACGACATGGTGACCCGGGTTGTTTACTGCGTCTCCCATCTTAAGGGAATCGTAAGGTATGGGATATGTTATCCCGGGAAGCATCCTGGTACTGTACTTGTAAGGGAGCTGCCAGACCCTGGAGATAAGGCCCGAGCAGTCCTGACCAGTCGCCCACGATGGGTCTCCCCCATATCTTATGCAGTCGTTGTCTGAATGCGCTCCTGCTCTAAGTCCCCGGGCAAGGTTCCTCAAGAACCTCTGGGGATCATCCCATCCCCCATACTCGTATGCCACTCCGTGGTATGTGTGTCCAGCCTGATAATCAGATGTCCAGGAACTGCACTGTGGTACAGGCGCGACATTTATGGAATCTGCGTACCACTCAACATTGGCATTGGAGAAGGCAGAATCAATCACTTCCTGCCTGGGTATGAGAACACTCACCGCAATTAACAGGGTTATCACCACTTAACCTCCAGTATTTCCACACCTTCCTCCTTGTAATTTACAATGTAAAGTGTACCGTCTCTGTCAATCCGGTAAGGAGCACCACTTATCTGGGCATAAAACACGGGGTTCCACCTGAAAACCTCCTCTCCTCTCCTGAATATGTAAAAATTTCCGTCAAACCTCACAAGTATCTTATTGCCCTCAGAATCGTACGATAGAACCGTGTACCTGCTTTCACTTTCCCACGGCTCTCCTTCTTTAAATTTCCCCGGTACTCTTTCAAAAACAGAGTAGAAGGGAGTTACGGTATAACCCATAAGGGCCCTGTAAACGATGTACAGCTTATCATTTCTGTAATCTTTGAAGAATTCAAGGGAGTTTCTTATGACTCTTTCTTCTGGCTCCACTCTGAAGTTCGTTTTAGAATTTTCGAGCACCTCGAATTCCAGAACACCTGAGTGGTCAGCAGAAAGAATTATCTTACCGTGCCACAGGCAGATCTTTGTGAAAAATCCATCAAAACCGTAGCTTTTTATGGGCACTCCCTCTGAAGAAAATAAAGAGATGCGTTTGTTGTAAGTATCAAGGAAAGCGATTTTGCTATTTTCCACATCAAATGCATCAGGGCCGTAATTTGGGCCTGCATCTTCAAGGTATTCAACATGGAGACCCAGTTCTCCCTCACCGTGACCCCAGGGAATCATGAGGGTATCAACCTTCAAAGACAGCAATGTCAGTACAAGTAGTTTAATCATTTATCTCCTTCCATGGTGTTTTTATTTTACAGGCCATCTTGAGCATGCGATAGATGTTATGCCCAAGTCTTTTGGCGTAAAAGGTGGCCTCTTCGTCTTCCTTCACCCTTCTTCCCGTTGTGTAAACGAGAGAGTATGGCACTATAAGCATACCGTTGTCGTTGGCAAACGCCATGAGGTTCGATATCGTGTGAGCTGCTCCATCTTCCTCTGCAACTGCCACGAAAGCAGCCACCTTATTGTCGAGTAGCTTACCCGCATTCTCAAGCGATGTCAGTCTGTCTAAAAAATTTTTCATCATACCCGACATGTTGTACCAGTAAACAGGGGTGGCGAAAATAATAGCATCAGACAGGATTACCTTGCTATGAAGACTCTTCATGGAATCTTCGAGCACTCCCTGAGTACAGTTTTTGGGATTACATAATCTCGAATCCTCAGAGTAGCAACCCATACAGAACCTCACGGGATGATCGATCAGGTATATCACCTCTATGTCAACATCATCGTACTTTTCGAGCTCAGCGAGAACATACCCGAGTAGCTCCGATGTTTTACCGTCCTTTCTGGGAGATCCATGGATTGCAACTACCTTAAAGCTCTTACACATGATTTTCCTTCCTGAGGTTTTTTACGAGATCAAGGTATTCTTTCATTGCCTCGTCAACTCTGGCAGATCTCGGTGCATAAAAAATCACGAAAAGATTTCTCGTTCTGAAGGTGGTCATGGTCCTCCTCGAATCAGAAATGGGGCTTCCAAATCCACCGAGTCTGTCAAAGGCGGCAATCTTGTTTCTGAGATTAAAAATCCTGTTGTTTATTGCCTGATACCTTTCACCTTCTCTGCCGACGCGAACTTCGACCGGGGGCCGTATCTCATCGAGATCGTACACTCCAATGGGAATCCTGTACCTGATGGATATGTAGTTATTTATGTCCACAACGGGGTTGATCGAGGGAATACTCTTTCCGTTAATCAGTCTTCTGATGAGGGCCTCGGCTGAAGGCCTGTATCGTGAGGGGTCTGTCCCGACGGCTTTAAAAATCTGCCTCATGTCCTGGATCTCATGCTCCAGGAGATCTGTCGTACCTGCCGAGAGACTTATTAAGAGATGCGAAAAATCTGCTTTTCCCATGTCTATTTCGTGGATCTCCAGTGTTCTCACCTGGAGTCCAAGTCCTATCAATTTTTCTTCTATTTTCATGGTACAATCCTCGTGCCTCCTTTTCCGTGAATTGCCTCGAGCGAATTTTCAAGTGAGGTAATAATAACCTCATTGCCTCCATTTTCAAGAAAGTTTATGGCGGCCTCCACTTTTGGTCCCATATTTCCTGGAGGAAACTGGCCTTCCTGGAAGTACCTTTTCATATCCTGCAGGTGGATTTCTCCTATGGGCTTCTGGTCCGGGAGACCGTAGTTTAAGTAAACATTCGGGACCTCAGTGAGAATTACGAGCTTCTGAGCCCCTATGTTTCGAGCCAGTACTGCAGAAGCGAGATCCTTATCTATGACGGCTTCAACTCCACGGAATCCACCGTTTTCTTTCACTATGGGTATCCCGCCACCTCCGGCTGCAATAACTATCTCCCCATCGTCCACCAGCTTTTTTATCTCACCTGCCTCAAGGACCTCAAGTGGCCTGGGAGATGGTACCACAACCCGCCAGCCCCTGTTGGCATCGTTAACGAACTCGAGCTGGGGAAACTTTCTCCTGACCTCCCTCATCTCCTCTTCTGAAAAGAATCTCCCTATGGGTTTTGTAGGTCTTTCAAAGGCAGGGTCTTTCTTATCAACTATTATCCTGGTTATTACAGTTGTCACATGTCTTCTCATTCTTAGATCCATCATTCTGTTGGTAAGTGCAAGTGAGATCAGGTATCCCATCCATCCCTGCGTCTCTGCGTTTAATACATCAAGCGGATATGGTGGGTAGGTGTCGGATGCCAGGAGATTCCTGAAAAGCTCTACTCCCACTTGAGGCCCATTTCCATGGGTAATAACGATTCTGTAACCCTCTCTGATCAGTTCAACTATGGGTGCAAGGGTTTTCTTTGCCCTGTTAAACTGATGCTCGATGGTAAAAGGCTCTCCCTTTCTCCTTATGGCATTTCCACCCAAGGCTATAACAACCTTTCTATCCATCCTCACCTCTGAAAAGAACCACAACGGCAATGGCAAAATCTTCCGTGTGAGTGATACTCACATCAAAAGAGGCATCCCCTGCCAGTTCTTTTACCCTTCCATACAGGCGAAGAACGGGCTTGCCGCTTGGAAGATTTATAACCTCTATGTCTCTAAACCTTACACCCCGCCTCATTCCTGTACCCATTGCCTTTGAAAAGGCTTCCTTTGCAGCAAACCTTGCGGCGTAACATTCATCATACCTCTTCCTCTTCTCACACTCATTCACCTCGTGATCGGTAAAAATTCGCTTTTTAAACCGTTCTCCATGCCTTTCAAAGACCTTCCTGAGTCTTTTGATATCAACAAGATCAATCCCCACAGAAACCGGCATAAATTAAAACCTGTAGTCAAGGGTCAAGCTGAATCTGAACTCCTTCCGAACCTCGTCAAACCAGAGAAGCTCCTCCCCTGTCTCCGGATTGTACACCCTCTGCCCTATCAAACCTCCGTGCGGGAAGTAGGTATTTTTCCACCTGAATTTCATCCTCAATCCCAGATTTTTTGCCACCCTTTCCACGAGAGAAACATAAAGCTTCTCTCCTTTGCCGTACATGAAGTCGATTCCCGTGTCCTCGAATCCCCACTGGGACATGCCATCGTTTTTCCAGACCGTTGAGCCAAGTCTGATATCAAGTGTTCTTCCCACTGGTTTTCTGATGTCTACAGCAAGATAACCTCCCTCTATCTCGTTATCATAATCCTCTCTTGCAGTGAGAAAGACTCTGGAGTACCTGAGGGTTATTCCCATATATGTGCCACGGGAAACATAATAAAGTCTCAGGGTGTTCTCGTATGTGAGACTCCTCGTTATACCCAGATAACGGTTTGCTCTCCTGTTCTGGATCTTTTGAGTAAACCGGAACCTTAAAGGACTTATGATCCTGTACTCCACACTCCCCTGAAATCTGAAGTTCTTTAGATAAGTGGTGTTGTCCCTCCATACATCGAGATAAACCCTCGGGAAAAGTAACTTTCCAGAAATCTGGTATCTCGTCTCCACATAGAATCCCGTCTCAGGCTTTGGCACAGGAAAGGTTGTGAGTTCAGAATACAGGGGATCGTTGAGTCTATAACTCCTCTCAAGCACGGTGTATTCAAATCTCGATGCCTCCTGAAAAGTTCTCATGTAGGGATTCGTGTAATCAACATCGCAGTGTCTCAGAATTATGTTGAAATAATAGGGATTTTCCTGTATCCGGCTCTTCAGTAAAAAGGCGTTGCCGGCATGTCTCTGGTGGGCAAATTCCATTTCAATGGAAAAGGGGAACAGTACCGTACGGAACTCAAGTCCCCCATAATCGTTGTCTTTTCCGAGCTTCCAGTTAAACTCACCACCTTCGACTCCCTCTCTGGAATACGGTTTTACGAGATCCGTCCATCTAAGTGAGAAGGGGCGATCGTACTTCAACTTTAAAAAATTAAGGGCAATCTGCGTACCAACGGGAAGTGTGTTACCTCCGAGATTTAACCTGATGCTGGTGGCAAAAACAGATTCACCTATCTTATCTCTGAAAGTGGGAGGAACCACGCTTCCCGTATAGTAAAAAAGCGGATTCCCCCCTCTGTCTGGTATGGCGTTCCTCTCGTTTTTAGAGTAAACAAAAATGGGGTTAAAGCCGAGATACCTGAATTCAGCGGCCACACCCCTGAAGGCAAACTGACTGCTGGATGTGATGTCACCGAAAATGCCCCGCGCATGGCTGATAAGTCTATCCCTCAGCTCATCACTGTTATCGAGCAATAGCCCCTGTCCGAATGTGGCCCTCAGGTCTCCAACATACAGCTTACTTAAAAACAGGTGCTTATAAATCCTGATTCTCTCGATTCCGCCAAACCCCTTTCTCAGGTTATCAAATGTACTGTGTTCAAAAAGCGCACCAAATCTGAATTTTCCCTGAATGTTTCCTACGACCTTGAGCCTGTAGAATGGGGCTGACTCAAGACCTGATATAAATCGTCTCTCTTGAATAAGCCGTGCTCTCAGGGAATCGACCTGTGCGTCTGTCCATCCCCTTTCAAGATACAGATCCCTCGAAGCAGTGTCAGAAAGCTCAGATATGATATCATTCAGGCTCGACTCACCAATGTAAATACCGGGAGAATAAGAAAGGTAAAAGTTTGCCCATCCGTTAACCGGTTCAGGTGGCATGTCCTTGAATTTTACAAAATTCACCATATTTCTGTATCCGTAGTAGGACAGATGAGGGACTCTCCTCAAATCTCTGGAGTTCCTGAGAGGTAGAATTCTCGAGTATCTGACCACAGCAGCGGCATCAATCAGTGAGACTCTGTCAAGGGCGTAAAGCTCGTCAACCCAGGCCCTGTTGACATTTATGGGTTCGATCAACTTCAATATCCACCAGTCAAGGGCACTTTCTCTTGGAGATTCTTCGCTTGCCGTACGGGATCTCACTCTCTGAATGTTGAAAATAAGGTCCCTCCCCTCCCTCCGGGTAGAAATAAAAATGTACTTTTTCCACCTTGCAAGGTCCCCCGGATTTACACCCCTTATCTTCGAAAGTTCATAATAGCTTCTTATGCCTCCGTGGAAAAAGATGTAGTTGTAAATACGCCTCGCCTTCTCTTCAGGCACCCTGCAGGTAGCGAGAATCTCTTCGTAGGTAACTCCTGTATCCGGATTTAACTTTTTAATACTGCGGTAAATAGAGTCTGCGTCCTGATAACCTACAGGGAGTTTCTTTATTTCATCAAGCGTAGCGTTGTTGATGTCAAGCTTAAAATTTAAAGCCAGGAAAATTAAAAAAAGAATATTCACCTCAAAGCTCCTCCATTTAGAATGTCAAAAATCAGAGAACAAATCTGAAAGAAAGAGTGTGTGTAAGAGGTAAATCCGGATTAAAGACTATTGCGTAATCGAGTCCAAATCTACCGAGGGTGGTGCCGAAACCGGAGGAGAATCTGAACAGATCTCCCTCGTTCAACACACCTGCTCTCACTTTCAGGTAATCTGCTATCTTCACTTCCTCTCCTATGGAAACCCTGAGATCGTGATCGCGTGATTTGCGGAAATCCACAGATGTAAGGGAGTACTTACCGATACGGTAGGATACTCCGGCGGACAACCATAGGGGAAGCTCCTCCCTTCCACCTTCTGCCTCAAGGGAAGGGTTATTCAGATTATGTACCATTATTCCCATTTTCCACCTGTCGTAGATTCTGGCGAGTAACCCCATGTCAAATCCAAAAGCGAGAGCGTTTCCAAGATCACCGGGATTCTGAAGGTAGTAAATGTTCAAACTCACACCTGCAAGTAAACGATCTGACACCTGAATGCCGTGGGAGAAGACCACGGTGTTTTCCGCATAAGTACCCCAGTTATCAAAGCTTGCACTGAGCCTCAGAATGGAAATAGAAAATGAACCTTTCAGAAATTTAAACGGGCCTGTCATAAGGGAGAGGTGTTTTAAGCCTGAACCAAGGGAGGAGTAAAGATAGCTGTAGTAGGCTGAAATCTCTCTCCTGGATATATAGCCGAGTGAGGCCGGGTTGAAAATTGCACCCTCGACACCTTCCGCAATTGCGGTGTAACTGCCGGCGAGAGCATCAGACCTCGCTCCGCTGTACCTGAACTCAAATGCGGCCTGCAGAATCGAAATGGAAACCAGAAGATATACCAGCTGTTTCATACTTTTCAATTATAACTGACCTGCGTCAAAATATACAAGACCGGCTAAAACGGAGAGTAAATCAGAGTGTAAACAAGGAGTGCGATTCCCTGGAATATACTTCTATCAACAGCATGCCACCACTGCCGCCTGGTGAGGGCCTCAAATATAAAATTAGCAACTGTTAAAGCTATCCACACGGGCACTACCTTTTCCATTTTCAATCCCTCCTCTGGATCATTTTTCTCACTACCTCCCCAGGGGCAAAATCTCGCTTTTAACTTAATTTGTAAGGAGAAAAAAGTCAAGTCCACGGGGGATCAGGACTTAGAGAAAATAGGTATAAAGATTGTTCCAAATGGATACACATTTTCACTTTTAGGGGTGTTAATTTTCAAAAGGTTCCCGTGAGCCCGTCAATTGTAAAAGTCGTTATTGAGGTGTTATAATTCTACCATGACAAAAAATTTACTAATTTGGTCAGGAATTTTTCTTCTCGCCGTTTCGTGCCAGATGTTTAAGCTCAGGGAGAGGGAGAAGCCGGAGACCACCCCGGGCTGGATACTCCCCGATTCCGCCCATATCGCAGTAAGAAACCTTGAAAACGCCTTTGAAGACCTTAATATCGTGAACTACTCAAACTGCTTTGACGAAGATTTTGTTTTTCTACCAGACTCTCTAACATACTCAAGGAATCCAGACCTTTTTACAGGATGGGACAAAACGGTGGAGGTTCAGACGGCAAGTGTCATGTTTTCTCAAATAAGGTCAAACCCGGAGTTAACCCTCAGGTTCGTCAGTGCTGACTCATCAGGCGACACCGTATCCCTTCTGTTTGAATATACGATTCACCTGAATCTATTAAACGGTGAGGCTCTGTCCGTAAATGGAAGATCTCTTTTTACCACAGTTTTAAGGGACGATGGACTCTATTACATAAACAAATGGGAGGACTTTTTGCCTGATTCTCAGGTGGGTATCACCTGGAGTGAACTGAAGGGAAGATTCAAACAATAGGAGGTAAACACCATGCCAACGAGGGAGGAAGTCATAAAGGTTTTGAAGGAGATTTACGATCCGGAGATCCCCGTAAACATCTGGGATCTGGGGCTCATCTACGGGATAGAAATAGACGATGGAAAGATAAATATCAGGATGACACTGACAGCTCCCGGATGCCCTCTTGCAAATGTCCTGGCTTACAATGTCGAGGAAAAGCTGAAGGAGCTCCCGGGAGTTGAAGAAGTAAAGGTTCAAATCGTATGGGACCCTCCGTGGTCCATTGACAGGATATCCGAAGAAGGAAAGAAAATTCTGAGGTCTTACGGCTATCAGATTTAATGAGATACCGGGGAGTTGGAAGCTTTGCATCTGCAACCCTTCTTTCCCGGATTCTGGGACTCATCCGGGAGAGCACCATTGCATACATTCTGGGAGCATCCAGCCTTTCAGACGCCTTCTATGTTGCATTCAGGATTCCCAATCTCTTCAGGGACATTTTTGCGGAAAATGCTGTCCAGGCCGCACTCATCCCTGCCTATTTCAGGGCCAGGGAAAACAGGAGAGAAGCCCACTTCCTCGGTGCCTCTCTCATGTTTTTCGGTGGAGTCACACTTCTCGTTTCCCTCGTTGGAAT
>JALSOY010000182.1 GCA_026986235.1 Caldifarciminota bacterium | reverse complement strand
ACTTCGTGGAAGCAGAGTGTAGTTTTTCAAAAAATTCCCTTTTCTCCTCACTTTTACACTCGAGGTTTCTTTAACTTTGAAAAGAATAAATACTGCAGTCAGTCCAGGAATTATTGAGATGAGGAAAATCGATCTGTAAGCAGTCTCAGTACCGAAGGCGGGTACCATTAAGGAGAGGAGGATAAACGCAGTGAGAGGCCCTGCAACGGCCCCAAGAGTGTCCATCGACCTGTGGAATCCAAACGCCTTACCCCTCTCCTCTGGAGAGGTGGACTCTGAGATCAGGGCGTCTCTCGGTGATGTCCTGATCCCCTTTCCCATTCTGTCAACAAACCTTGCAACCAGCACATGATGCCATGATGAAGCCACTCCGATAAAGGGTTTGGCAAGAGCAGAAAGGGTGTAACCTGCGACAACAAGGGGCTTTCGCCTGGAAAATCTGTCAGAAAGTGTCCCCGATAACGCCTTCAGGATACTTGCAGTTGCCTCGGCCACTCCCTCAATCATCCCCAGAACACCGGCTCCCACACCAAGCACCGATGTCAAAAAGGCGGGAATTAACGGGTAAATCATCTCAGTGGAAAAGTCTGTAAAGAAACTCACAAGTCCGAGATACAGGACATTTCCGGGTAACTTCTTCACCCCTTCACTCCATAAGGCTTTTTATGGACCCGAAGTAAGCCTTTTTCAGGTCTTTCAGTGCAACAGTCTCATCGTTGAAGGAAAGGGCAGGTTTTTCTATCACCCTGCCCAGAATATCGTGGGGTATCGATCCCATTATCTTTTTGAATTTTTCGAGTTTTCCCGGCTCAACCGAAACGATAAATCTCGATTGCCACTCCCCGAAGGCAGAGACTTCGTCGAAGTCCATGGTAAGCTCGGCTCCGTAGTTACCGTAAACGAGCATCTCGGATACAGCCACGAGGAGACCGCCGTCACTCACATCGTGAACCGCATTCACAGCCCCTCCCTCTATGGCAAGAAGTATTCTATCCTGAAGCTCCTCTTCGAACTCCAGTTCAGCCACATCTACGCTACCTTCAAAACTTCCGTGGAACAGCCTTAAAAACTCACTTCCGCCAATTTTCCCTTCAGTTTTTCCCACAACAAAAATCAGGTCTCCTGGATTTTTCACCTCCATGTCCATCCTTTTTTCAACATTTTCAATGAATCCCACCATACCCACTATGGGTGTGGGGTAAATCTTTCTCGTCTCAGACTGGTTGTAAAAGCTTACATTCCCGGATATAAAAGGTATGTTAAAAAATTTTGCCACTTCGTTCATTCCGCGTACACTTTCCCTGAAGGTCCAGAAAACTTCGGGATCGTTGGGATTGGCAAAGTTGAGGCCATCTGTGATCCCGATAGGCCTTGCTCCCACAGCCACGAGGTTTCTCATGGCTTCAAGAACCGTGTTTTTGCCACCTTCAAATGGGTCAAGGTAAACGAACCTGCCGTTCCCGTCAATGGTCACGGCGATGCCGTAGGTTCTGCCCTTAACCCTCAAAACCGCTGCATCTCCCCGGCCGGGAAGAAGTACGGTGTTGATACCCACCATGTGGTCGTACTGTGTATAAACCCACTCCTTACTGGAAATGCCGGGTGAAGATAGAAGCTTCAGTAGTTTTTCTCCCAGATTTTCTCTTACGCGGGGAACATTGACCTCCTTGATTTTTTTAAGATAGACCGGTCTCCGTGCAGGAAGGTCCTTTACCGGTACTCCATCTGTAAGGGCAAAAATCGGTATCTCACCGATAATTTCACTTCCCTTTTTTATTCTGAAAACAGGCTCCTCAATCACCCTGCCGATGGTGGCAAAGTCAATGTCCCACTTTTCGGCAATACGCTTCACCTTTTCCACACCTTCAGGTCTAACGGCTACAACCATCCTCTCCTGGGATTCAGAGAGCAGTATCTCGTAAGGTGACATGTCAGGGGATCTCGTTGGTACGCGATCCACATAAATCTCGACCCCGACGCCTGATCTTGATGCCATTTCAGGCGGGGTTGTGGAAAGTCCACCTGCCCCGAGATCCTGTATTCCCTCAACCTCTGGAATTTCAACGATCTCCATGATGGCCTCTATGAGGAGCTTCTCCATGAAGGGATCGCCAACCTGTACATTTGCCACCTTTTCTTCCGATTCCCCAACGAGATCTTCGGATGCAAAGGTTGCTCCGTGGATACCGTCCCGTCCTGTTTTATTACCGATTAAAACAATAATGTTTCCCACACTGCCGGCCCTGCTCATCCTGATCTTTCTGAGCTCCACGATGCCAACTGCCATGACATTCACAAGACAGTTGTCCTCGTAAGCCTCTTCAAAGTAGATCTCGCCACCAACTGTGGGAACG
>JALSOY010000181.1 GCA_026986235.1 Caldifarciminota bacterium | reverse complement strand
AGGATGCTCGCATATTCGACGATTGCCCATGCAGGTTATGTTCTCGTGGCCGTAGTCTCTGCCAATCAGGAAGCTTATGCGGCAGTTGTATTTTACATGCTCTCTTATACCTTCATGGTATTCGGGGCATTCGCCATTATTTCAATGCTTGGAGACTCCCATTCCAATCTTGAGGATTATGCTGGACTTTCACGGACTTCTCCACTTCTTGCATTCATGATGGCAATCTTTATGATATCCATGACAGGAATTCCCACAACATCCGGGTTCATCTCGAAATTTTATGTTTTTATGTCCGCGGCAAGAAGCAACCACATCTGGCTCGTTATATTTGGTTTTATAAATGGAGCAATCTCCGCCTACTATTACCTGAGGGTGGTTGTTTTTATGTACATGATGGATGTGAAAGAGGAGCAGAACATTCCTTACTTTCCGTTTTTGAGGTCAGTTATGTGGATAGCAGTAATCTTTGTGTTTTATCTCGGCCTTTTCCCGCAAAAGGTCTTTGAAGTCATAATTTCAACTCTTTAGCGGGATGTTTTTTGATAGGAGGGGAAAATCCAAAAAATGGAGGATATTTTGATGAATGTGCCACTTTTTACATTGAACAGACAGCATGAGAAGCTCATGGATGAGCTCATGAAGGCAACTTTGGAAGTGATTAAATCGGGGAAATTTATCCTCGGTCCACAGGTTAGTGAGTTTGAGGAAAAAGTAGCGGACTACCTTGGCGTGAAATACGCGGTGGGCGTTGGTAACGGAACTGATGCGATCAGTATTGCACTTTCTGCAATAGGTATAAATCCAGGAGACGAGGTTATAACCACTCCCTTTACATTTGTTGCAACGGCAGAAACCATCGCCATGCTGGGAGCAAAGCCGGTTTTTGTGGACATCGATCCTGATACATTCAATATCAATCCTGAACTTATAGAGGAGAGAATTACGGAAAAAACAAGGGCAATAATTCCCGTTCACCTCTACGGCCAGGCTGCTGAAATGGACAGGATTCTTGAAATTGCAAAGAAATACGATCTTTTCGTAATTGAAGATACGGCCCAGGGAATTGGCGCCACATACAGGGGTAGAAAACTCGGAACCATTGGCGATGTTGGAACTTTTAGTTTCTTCCCGACTAAAAATCTTGGTGCTCTTGGAGACGGTGGACTCGTTGTTACCAATAACGAAGAAATTTTTAAAAAGGTAAAGAGCCTGAGGGTTCATGGATCCCCAAGAAAGTATTATCACGAATATCTGGGATACAATTCAAGACTTGATACGCTTCAGGCGGCGTACCTGATAGTTAAACTTCCCCACACAGATGAATGGAACAGGAAGAGGAGAGAAATTGCAGATTTTTACAACGAAAATCTCAAAGATGTGGTTAGGGTTCCCCGGGAAAAGGAAGGTAACTACCACATATATCATCAGTACAGCATTAGAACGGAGAAGCGTGACGAACTTAGAAATTTCTTAAATGAACGGGGAATAGGGACGGCGATACATTATCCCATACCTCTCCACCTTCAACCTGCCTTTTCCTACTTGGGGTACAAAGAAGGTGACTTCCCGGAGGCAGAGAAGGCGGCAAGGGAGGTCCTCTCTTTACCGGTCTTTCCGGAACTGACAGAAGATGAAAAAAATTATGTGGTTGAAAAGATAAAAGAGTTTTTCAGGAGATAGATATCCCTTCTTTAGAAAGGGATTTACCAGGAGAATGCGGGATTTGTAAGTTTTTGAGACTGAGTTTAAAATAATCGTGATGTTTCCCTTTACCGCTTTTGTTGACCAGGAAGATTTAAAACTCGGACTTCTCATTGCTGTCGTTAACCCAAAGGTGGGAGGTGTTCTTCTCACAGGCGAAAAAGGTACCGGAAAGACCACTCTTGTAAGGTCACTTGCAGAGATACTTCCGGAGATAGAAGCGGTAAAAGGTTGCCCTTTCCATTGTGATCCTTATGACAGGAGAAAGCAGTGTCCGGAATGTCGTAAGCGAGACCATCTGGAAGTTGAAAAAATTCCCATGAAAATCGTTGAACTCCCAATAGGAGCCACGGAGGACATGGTTCTTGGATCGATTAACATTGAAAAAGCTCTGAAAGAGAAAAAAGTGTCCTTTGAGGTAGGTATCCTCGGTAGGGCGAACAGGAACATCCTTTATATTGACGAAGTTAACCTCCTGCCGGATTATCTCGTGGATGTCATCCTGGATGCCTCCGCCACTGGATGGAACACGGTGGAAAGAGAAGGTATCTCCTATACACATCCATCGGAATTTATACTCATTGGCAGCATGAACCCTGAGGAAGGAGATCTGAGACCTCAGTTACTTGATAGATTTGGACTGAGTATCGAAGTAAAACCTATAACTGATCCATCCCTCAGAGTAGAAGTTTTCAAAAGAAGGGAGGAATTTGACAGGGATCCTGATGGTTTCAGGAGAAAGTATGCAAACCGGCAAAGGGAACTCAAGGAGAGAATAGCCAATGCCCGAAGAATCCTGAACGATGTCAGGATCCCTGAAGAAGTAATGATTGAGACTGCAAAGTTGATGATAAGACTTGGAGTTAGGTCAAATAGAGGTGAGATCACCACCTTCAGGGCTGCAAAAGCCCTTGCAGCACTCGAGGGGAGATTCACAGTGACGATCGACGATGTTAAAAGGGTGGTCAGGTTTTCGATAAGACACAGAATTCCATCTGATAGAGAGGAAGAATTTGAAAACCTGCTTCAGAAGGAGCTCGAGTTCAAAATCCCTGTTGATGAAAAGAAAGAGACCCCAAGAAGCCTTAAAGGGTTGTTTGACATTTTTGTGAGGCGGGGGAAATCCGGGGGCGAAAAAAAAAAGTTAGCCTGGATCCCTGAATTGAGCCGGGGGTCAAAACCCCTCATATCAGAACTCGGCATCAAAGGGAAAGAAGTTTTTCTGGGTAAAGATGTAAAGAAGAAGTATGTGGAGATAAATTTTGACGATGTTAAAAATGGTTTAAAGCCCGGGAAGGGAAGAAGATACTTGGAATCAGATCGGGGTAAAAAGACAGGAGACCGGCCATACACAAAGGGTAAGAAGGTGGACATTTACGCTACCCTTCTCAGGATGCTGAAGAGGGGTGAGTTAAAAGAGATCAGAACCCCGATGTATCAGGAGCCGAAGAAGCGGCTCGTACTCATCCTTCTCGATGCCAGTGATTCCATGGAAAAGGTCATTGAGTCCACGAGGAAGGCTGTGATTGACATAATGAAAACAGGTTATGTATCGCGGGATGAGATCTCCATAATTTACTTTCAGGGTAAAGATGCGAAACTGGCGATAAAGCCGACCAGGAATGCCATTTATGCTGACGAGAAGCTCAGAAAGATTCGTGTACACGGCTCAACACCCCTTGCAAAGGGACTTAAAAAGTCCATTGAGTACATAAAAAAGGTGAAACATCAGTACAAAAATACGGTTTTTGTTTTGATTTCAGACGGAAATCCAAACATATCGGAGACAGGAAATCCTGTTGAGGATGCAATAAGGTATGCAAAAGAATTTAGAAAAATTGTAGATCAAAGGATATTCATAAATCCAGGTCCATCACCTGTGGGTACATCAAAAAAGATAGCAAAGGCACTGGGGGCAAGATACATAGAGCTCAAATCCGAAGAAGAAACAAAAGATGCTTTTAAGAAGTTTATAGGCTAACTATTTAAAACTTCCCCTTCGAGTTTGTGATTAGATCATGTTTATAGTATTGAGTTTTTAGTAGGTGGTCTACAGGATTTATAATACGAATTTTAATGATTGACATATCGGGTGGTGATATTATAAAGTTTTGAGGTTAAGTGAAAAGCAGGAGTAAAAACACTTTAGCCTGGATTTAATCTCCGGGCAGAGGAGGTGTTAAATGGTTAAAAAATATGTAGTCGCTGTAGTAATAAGCGGTCTCGTATGGGGACGGGGAATTGCCCCGAAAGAGAAGCAGGAGAAAATACCCCATCCAGTGAACCCGGTAAGTCAGGTGAGGGTTGTAACACCCCTGAGAGAGGGTATAAAGGCTGATGTTTTTAGACATGTGGTGCAGGCTAAGCCGGTAGAGAAAAAAACGGGGAAACTCGTATATCTCAGTGAAAGCTTTGAAACTTCTGTCCCTCCATCTGAATGGTCGAGTGAAATTCTCAGTGGGTCTTACGATTGGGAACAGTATCAAGGTACCCGCCATCCTTCTGGATATGATGCCTACGATGGTCAATATGTCGCTATCTATAGGTCTTGGTCTGCAAGTTCTGGTTCACACGCCCGTCTGATAAGTGATACAGTTGACCTGAGTGGTGCCACGAGTCCAGAGTTGAGCTTCGCCATGTTCCACGATGGTGGATATTCATCGGCACATGATAGTCTGGTGGTCGAGATAAAGGCAAAGTCGGGTTCAGATCCTTGGCCCACCGACTGGACACGCCTTCAAAAGTACGAGAGGTATTCAAGCTCTACTGGATGGGTGGTTCACGAAATTGACCTTTCCGGTTATATAGGTGACTCTGTTATAGTGGCATTCCATGCATACAGTGATTACGGAAACGACATTCACATTGACAGGGTGGAGATTTCGGAACCTTCAGCCAATGATGTGGGTGTTGTAAGTATAATAAAGCCCCACTGTACACCTTTTGATTCTGCTAACGCTGACTCCGTTGGCGTTGTTATAACGAACTTTGGTTCCAATTCCCAGAGTAATTTCTATGTCAAGTATGACCTTGTTTTTGATGCGGGAACAAATTCCGTTTTATACACCAATACAATTTCTCAGGGAGACACAGACACGGTTTACATCCCCTGGACGCCAGGAAGAACGGGTACCGATACTATTTATGCATGGACAGAACTCTCAAACGACGAAAATCTTTCAAACGACACTTCGAAAGTGACAGTGGAAATTTACGATTATGGGACAATTCTCGTTGAAGGATTTGAAGGCGATTTTCCACCGGCATGCTGGGATACATCGGGTACGCACTGGAGCCGCAGTTCCTATACATATCATAGTGGAAGTTATAGTGCATATTGTAGTAAGAATGCAACAAATGAGTATCTTGAAACTTACGAAATGGATCTCGGGAGTGGAGGTCCTTACCAGATGGAGTTTTACTGGTATAATTCATCTTCTGGTGACTCTGATTCTACTTATGTTGAAGTATGGAACGGTACCAGGTGGGACACTCTCGCATGCCTTCAGCCCGGTACGAGTTCGTGGGAACACGAAAAATATTCTCTTATAAATTATAATAATCCGGACTTCAAGGTGAGGTGGAGGTATGTGAGTAATGCAGGAACTTATGCCTATTCGTTTTATCTTGACGATGTGAAAATATGGCCGTTACCGGATAACGATGTGGGAGTTTCTTCTCTTGATACCATTGAAACGGAGCCACTTGTCGAGGGTGATTCTGACGACTGGAAGGTCTGGGTGAAAAACTTCGGTGCCCAGCCCCAAACAAATGTAACTGTTTATATGGAGGTTGATGGGCAGGAAGTAGGGAACACCACTGTATCCTCCATTGATGCAGGGGATTCTGCCCTTGCGACTATTTCATGGTCACCTTCTTCTTCAGGTGTAAAATCGGTGAAATTCTACACAGTCCTTTCAGGGGATGAAGATCACAGTGATGACACTCTTGCGCTGTCGGCTATAATATACGGAAGTGCGGTACAGGCTCCGCTCAACGAAGGCTTTGAGGGAACATTCCCACCGTCAGGGTGGATTACATGGGATTTAAATGGTGACGGTAAGACATGGGAACAATCGGATGTTCACGCTCACAACGGTACATACAGCGCCAGAACTCCTAATGACAACGGTAATTACCCGAACAATTCCAACGACAGACTGTACTCTCCAATGATAGATTTAGGTTCAAAGTCCAATGCCCTTCTTAGTTACTACCATTTTGACTCACTTGAGAATAATTATGATTTTGTAAAATTATATGTCCTGAGCTATAGTGGAGTTGATGATCCTGACCCCGACATTAATTTATTGACTTCTCACACTGGATATACTTCTGACTGGGAAGAAAGCAGTTTCAACCTGACTGGTGTGAAAAGATATAACATTTTTATGTGGTACTTTACTTCAGACGGTTCTGTCAACAAACCCGGGTTTTTCCTCGATGATGTCTCCATATCCTCACAAATACATGATGTTGAGGTAGATTCCATCACTGTTCCCGGAGACACTGTCCATATTGGAGAGACATACACCCCGACCGTGTGGATACAGAATGTAGGTGATTTTGACGAGTCTAACTTTGATGTGGTAATGTATATTTACGAGGGAAGCGATACTGCGTATGCAGATACTGTCCACATAAATTCGATATCTGCAGGAGTTTCTATGCAGGTGAGTATGGATAACTGGACAGTACCCGAGCATCATGGACACCAATACGATGTTAAAACATTTATAACTTTAAACGATCAGGTTTCCTCGGACGATACACTGGAAACAACCACAACGCTGTATTCACATGAGGGACACGACAACCATGGCTGGAACTGGAGAGATTCCCACGCTTCTGGAGGTCTAACCTATCAGTGGATAGAACTTACAGGTAACCCAACCGAGCCTGACAGTGTTGATACCCTATTCCTCGGTGATGATGGAGTACAGAGAATTGGCCTTACGAATCCGGTTAAGATCTACGGTGTGACTTTCGACTCAGTTTATGTGGGAGCCAACGGTGGAATTGACTTTGTGGACGATAATATAGGCTTTTCCAATTCTACCCTTCCGTCTTCTTCTCAGAAAGTGTTCTTCGCCGTTTTCTGGGATGATCTTAGGTGTGCGAGTGGTGAAACAAATGATGGTGATAGCCTTGTGTATGTAGGATACTTTAAAGACACTTTGACTGTCATAGAATGGTACCAGGTACCGAGAATTAGTACACAGAGGAAATTTACATTTGAAATCCTGATCCATACGAAAGGTAACAACAACATTATATTCCAGTACAAAGATATGTCCGCCTACGACCCTGCGTCTGATGATGCCACCATCGGTATTCAGGATTCATCTGCTGCAAACGGAACTGGTAACTATATTCTTTACACTTACGATGAGACACCGTTCATACCTAATTGGTCAGAGAAATCCGGATTGGCGATAGAATTTGTAAATCCTGATGTAGCCACAGGTTTACAGGAGCCGGGGAACAACCTGCCCTCGCGGTTTGAGTTCAGCATAACTCCCAATGTTGTAAACTCCAGGAATGTTTCAATCAGATTTGCCCTGCCGAAAGATGACCATGTGAAGATTAAAGTTTATGACATTACGGGAAGAATGGTGAAGGTTCTGATGGATGGCATGGTAAAAGCGGGTTACCACGATCTGAAATGGAATTTGAGAAGTTCGACGGGAAGCATGGTGAGAAGAGGAGTTTACTTCATCAAGGTTGAGACTACCAGTGAGAAGAGAATCCAGAAAGTAATATTCCTGAGATAGTATTTAGAGATTTTTAACACCGGGGGTGTTCCACCCCCGGTGTTTTATTTTTAGTCAACTGCAGAAAGTTTGGGGCAACCTATACGGAATTATTCGGATGAATATAATTAAAACTTCCCGTCACTGTATAGGTAGTTTCGGCTCCAGGGCATGTTACTTCTGCCTTTATCAGGTTTGACAAGTATTGTCTGATAAAGGTTGTGCCTTCCGGTCTCAAATCCATAGGATGAGCCTGCCATGTACAGTCTCCATATTCGATATGTTACCTCGTCAACATACTTTAGTGCCTCATCGTGGTTGCTCTCCAGTCTTTTGACCCAGAATTTCAGGGTCCTGGCATAATGTTCCCTCAGGGATTCAACATCTCTAACTTCAAAACCCGTTTTTTCTGCATATTTCAGGGTGGTACTGATGGCCAGGAGTTCACCGTCAGGAAAGACATACCTGTTTGTAAAGGAATTTTCTTTGAACCCGCAATCTTTCCACCTGCAGGCGATACCGTGGTTTAAAAAAATGCCACCGGGTTTCAGGATTTCCCATGCTTTTTTGAAATACTTTTCAAGCATCTCCTCGCCCACATGTTCAAACATCCCGACGCTAACGAGTTTGTCAAATCCCCCTTCAGGAGGCTTCACCTCCCTATAGTCCATGAGTTCAACCCGGGCTTTTCCCGTAAGACCTTCCCTATTTATCCATTCGTTTGCATACTCGTATTGATTTTTACTGAGGGTTATGCCGAGGGCCTCGACATCATAATTTTTTACAGCATGAATTACGAGTGCACCCCATCCACAACCTATGTCCAGTAATCTCTCTCCAGGCTTGAGCTGGAGTTTTCTGCAGATATAGTCCAGCTTCAGTTCCTGGGCCGTGTCCAGATCCTCTTCACCTGTCGGGAAATATGCGCACGAGTAAACGAGGTTTCTGTCGAGAAAAAGCCTGTAGAATTCGTTGGATACATCGTAATGGTACGAGATTGCCTCTCTATCCCTTTCTATAGAATGCTTTTTCCCTCTTAACCTGGCTTCTCTTTTGTTTTTGATGACTTTTTTGCATTCACTATCGTGTTTTTTTAACTTTAGTAAGTGCATTCCCAGTTTTGCGGCCAGAGAAGGATTTTTGAATTTTTCCTTGAGTTTTTCAGCAATGGGAAAGATCTCAAAAATGTTACCCTTAATGTCAATCAGGTTGTAAATGTATGCCTCACCCATGGAAAGGTCTGTTGGCGGGACAAGTGCATGCCAGAGAGAGCAGGGATAGTTGATTTTGAGGGTAAATTGGGGATCATCTTCTGGAGGTAACTCTGTACCATTCCAGAGTTCCACCCTGAAGTTTCTGCGAATACCGTCGAACAAAAGATTGACAACATTTAAGACATCGGAAACCACATTCATAATAGTTCCTCCTTTTGAAATATCCCTGATGTATTCTAATCCTGTGAGAAATTTTCGTCAACAGTTTACATAGGGGGTGTTCGAAAAGTATTTTTCTTAATTTGCGGATAGAGTTGATTTTACGGTTATCACCCCTTTTTAGTCTTTTTTCCAAGGAATAGGGGTTCTCCAAATTCCCCCATGGTAAAGGGGGGATTCCTCCTCTCCAAAATCCCCCTTGGTGAAGGGGGATTTTGGGGGATTGAAATTTAAGCGGTTTACATCCCCTTAGTCCCCCTTCTAAACAAGGGGGACTTTGGTGTCCCAATCCCACTTTGCTAAAAGGGAGAGGGGGATTTTCGAAATATTTGTCATTTCCTCCTTCCGAAGGGAAACTTTAGAATTTAATGGATATTCCTATGTCCGATTCTCATGGTGTTCGATAATTGCATCAGGTTTTGCAGTTAACTATAATTTTGACAATTTTACTGCCAGAAATTAAAATTTCCGTCAGCATGGGATTTTTTTACGATCGTAAGGACCTTCTTGGACTAAAGGATGCTGACAGGGAGTTTATTGAGACTATCCTCGACCAGGCAGAAGTTTTCCTTGAAGTTCTAAAAAGACCCAATAAGAAGCTACCCACTTTAAGGGGAAAAACGGTTGTACATATGTTTTTTGAACCATCCACGCGAACTCTATCCTCCTTTGATCTTGCCGCAAAGAGGCTTTCCGCAGATACAATAAGTGTCGGCACAAGAGGTACATCGGTGGTTAAGGGAGAGAGTTTGATTGATACCCTGAAAAATATAGACGCCATGAAGGTTGACCTTTACATTGTCCGCCACAGTGCACCGGGGATGCCTCATTTACTTGCAAGGTACACTGAAGCAACGGTTATAAACGCAGGTGATGGCACAAACGAGCACCCAACCCAGGCTCTCCTGGACATGTTGACTTTGAAGCAAATT